>PAZL01000041.1 GCA_002715485.1 Aequorivita sp.
ACTCCAATGGCAATGTGAGCATCACCCCTGCAGATGTGGACGGTGGTTCATCGGATGCCTGTGGAATTGCTTCTACTACCATCGATGTTTCTACTTTTGATTGTTCGAATGTGGGTGCCAACAACGTAGTACTTGACCGTAACCGATAACAACGGCAACGTNTCNACNTGTACNGCNGTNGTNACNGTNGANGACAACGTAGCNCCAACNGCNGTNTGCCAGAACATCACGGTTCAGCTTGACGCCAACGGCAATGNGAGCATCACCCCNGCAGATGTGGACGGTGGTTCATCGGATGCCTGCGGAATCGCTTCTACTACCATCGATGTTTCTACTTTTGATTGCTCGAATGTTGGAACCAACAATGTGATATTGACCGTAACCGATAACAACGGCAACGTTTCTACCTGTACCGCAGTAGTAACCGTTGAGGACAATATTGCTCCCCTAATCGTTTGCCCAGCTGATGTAAATTCTGAGACCCGCTTGGGCGATTGCTTTTCATTGGTATATTTCCCACAACCTTATACCCAGGACAATTGCGGAATTGATACCGTTGTACAGACAGCGGGACTCCCAAGTGGAAGTCAATTTCCAGTGGGTGTAAGTACCGTAGCGTTTACCGCTACTGACGTAAATGGAAATGTAAGTACTTGTAGTTTTACGATAACGGTTACCGATAACGAAGCGCCAATGGCAGTTTGTCAAAATATAACCATACAGCTCGATGCCAACGGAAACGCAACTATCACGCCGGCCGATATTGATGGCGGTAGTTCTGATAACTGTGGCCTGGCTTCAACCAGCATTGATGTGGATACCTTTGACTGTTCGAATGTTGGTGATAACAACGTAATTTTAACGGTAACGGATGTAAACGGCAACGTTTCCACCTGTACGGCCATCGTTACGGTTGAGGATGTAACTGCACCTGTGGTTGCCTGCCAGAACATTATCGTGGAACTTGACCCGCTAAGCGGAACGGTGACCATCGCAGGGACCGATATAGACAACGGCTCGACCGACGCCTGTGGCATCGCGAGCTATGAACTGGATATCGATACCTTCGACTGCTCAAACATTGGAGACAATACAGTTGTACTTACCGTAACCGATAACAACGGCAACGTATCAACCTGTACGGCCATCGTTACGGTTGAGGACAATACGGCCCCNGTGCTGGTATGTCAGGATTTCACTATTGAAATCGGTGCTGACGGTACGGCCACGCTAGATCCGAGCGACGTGATAGCGAGCAACGATGATGCCTGCGGTATCTTTACGGTTGCTGTGGACATCACCCAGTTTAGCTGTGCGGATATCGGAAACCCGGTAACGGTACAGATATTCAGCCAGGACAATAATGGCAATCTGGCCACCTGTACTGCCACGGTAACAGCGGTTGACCTTCTTGCACCTGTGGTAACCTGCCCTGCAGACCAGACGGTAGATCCAGGAGTCGGCAACCTGTTCTACATCGTTCCCGACTATTTCGCGACGGGTGAGGCTACGGCTATCGACAACTGTACCGATCCTGTGGTTCTTACAAGTCAGGATCCCGTTGCGGGAACTCCGCTTTCTGATGGCATCTATACCGTTACGCTAACCGCAACAGACGAATATGGAAATGTGGGAACCTGTGATTTTGANTTGACGGTAGAAAGCGTTCTNGGAATTGGAGGTAGTGATCAAAACATTGGAAGTGTAGCAATGTACCCCAACCCTGCCAAGAATATCCTGAACATCAGCAATCCTCAAGGACTTGATCTGGAAAGATTGGAAATCTACGACCTAAGGGGTAGATTGGTTCAGGCCACAGACTTGCGTGGAATGGGCANCTCCAAAATAATAGATGTNAACCAGCTTGCTGCAGCTTCCTATTATGTGAAGATCATGGGCGAAAATGGACAAACAATCAAACGTCTATTAAAAGAATAGTTTTTCTTATTGATTTGATAAAAATGGATCGTCCGAGGTGTACACCTCGGACGATCTTTTTNTTAGAAATTTATTTTTAGGGGAATTTCTAGAATATTGCAAAGTGTTTCAAGCTATATCCTTTAGAGCAGGGAAGCATATGAGCCCCCCGCTTCTTAAAATTTAAATTAGGCAGGGATATTGTCCGCAACTTCCATCCGGTCCCAATTGCGGTGCTTTTTTATGGCATCCTTAAATGCCTTGGCANCTGCATTTATCAAAACNGCCTTGTCATCGGTATGCTTTCCGGCATAGGTATTTTTTAGAAAATCCTCACCTTCATTATCCACTGCTATTGCCTTGCAATGTTTAAAGGCTTCATTTACGAATTTGGTAAATTTGGCATTTTCCCCCAAGGCTTTGATAGATTTTTTCCCTCCGGGAATATAAATGGCATCAAAAAGCACGCTCTCGGTAGTCATAATGGAAGCGTCCACTGTATGTTCCATATTTTTATCGCATTTAATACTTCCACCCATAGGGGCAATGATTTTTAGTACGGCTCCGTCTTTATCGGCAAGAGACTGCATCTTCTTCAAATTGGCCATAGTAAAACCATCNGCAGCCAATACCGCAATCTGCCGGGTAGCAATACTGTTGAATTTGGTTTTTGCTTGGCTCAGTGCAGGAGATTCATCCAAGTAATTCTTTTTTGTACCAGGTTGGTGTTTTTTTACATCGGCATCGGCTCCAATGGCTTGGTTAATCGGCTTCTCAATATTTTTGGGCACTTTTAAACCCAAACCTTTGGCAACCTGTGAGGCAAGATCGCTGTCAATCTGCTTTATTATCCAAAGCATTCGCTCCTTGATGGCCTCTTGTTTGCATTTTCCCAATTCAAACGTATAGGCATCGGCAACATGCTGTTGTTCCCATTTTGAAAGGCTGCGATAAAATAAGGCAGGTTGCGAAAAATGGTCGCTAAAGCTCTCGCTACGGGNCCTGATTTTTTTAGCATCTATTCGTTCCTCATAACTTGTAAAAGCCCCTTNGGCCATTTTTGAAAGGTGGGGGCACCCTCCACTGAGCATATTTGGAAAATAGGCTGTTTGTCCTTTTGGGATCTCCATCTGCATATGGCCGTCCCGCTGGTTATTATGATTGGAAACTATNGGCCTGTTGATGGGGATTTGGTGAAAGTTTGGACTGCCCAATCGTGATAACTGTGTATCGCGATAGGAAAACAACCGTCCTTGGAGTANGGGATCNTTNGTAAAGTCAAGGCCCGGTACAATATGGCCGGGCAAAAATGCTACCTGTTCGGTTTCCGCAAAGAAGTTTTCAGGGTTTTTATTTAGGGTCATTTTTCCAATAATCTTGACCGGCACCATTTCCTCGGGGATAAGTTTGGTGGGGTCCAGTAGGTCGAAGTCGTATTTGTGTTCGTCCTTTTGTGGTACTATCTGTACGCCCAGTTCCCATTCCGGGTATTGTCCCGCATCGATGGCTTCCCAAAGATCGCGGCGGTGGAAGTCGGAATCGGCCCCATTTATCTTTACGGCCTCGTCCCAAGTTACGGAATGTACTCCCAAAAGGGGNTTCCAATGAAANTTTACAAAATGTGATTCACCTTTATCATTGATAAAGCGAAAGGTATGGATTCCAAAACCTTCCATCATTCTATAACTGCGGGGAATGGCGCGATCGCTCATCACCCAAATATGGTTATGGAGGGTTTCGGTAGTATGGCTTACAAAATCATAAAAGGTATCATGGGCCGAAGCGGCCTGTGGAATTTCATTGTTGGGTTCCGGTTTTACGGAATGGATGAGGTCCGGAAACTTCATGGCATCCTGGATAAAGAAAATGGGCATATTGTTTCCTACCAAATCCCAAGTACCTTCCTCGGTATAGAATTTGGTGGCAAATCCGCGCACATCACGAGCCAAATCTGGAGAGCCCTTGGAGCCCGCAACAGTTGAAAAGCGAACGAACACGGGTGTTTTTCGCTTGGTGTCATTAAATATTCCGGCTTTGGTATACTGCGGAATGGGTTCATAAAGTTCAAAATACCCGTGGGCACCACTTCCCCGTGCATGCACTATACGCTCTGGAATACGCTCGTGGTCAAAGTGGGTTATTTTTTCACGCAATAGGAAGTCCTCCAAAAGGGTGGCCCCCCGTTCTCCAGCTTTAAGGGAATTGTTTGTGTCGTTTACCTTTAAGCCCTGATTGGTTTTCATGCTGGCTCCTTCCACTTCCCAAGTGTCCTTTTTGAGGTCATCGATTTTCTTAGATTGTTCGTTGGTGTTGGTTTTCTTTTTCATGTTTTTTTAATTTGAAGATTGGCTTTTTTCTAAAATTAGGCAATTTAGAAAATGGGGTAGCATAAAGGTTTCTTAATTTTTAAAGGTATTGGAAGCAACTGCCTTGTTTTGCTTGAAATTCCTGAATTGGGTCTTCCCTAAGCTTTACAAGCTGTGTAAAAATAAATGGAAACCAAAGCCAACATTAGGGCAATGCCCCCAATAATAATTATGGAGTATTTTGTTTTTTTGGAAATAAGCCAACCCTTTGTAGTATTGGATAAAGACATACACTTTAGCAAAAATTATAGGGGCTGGTAAGTAGGTGGTTAAAAGTAGGAGGTAATATTCAGGCACATTAACCCATATCGGGATTAAATTAACATAAGTGATAAAAATTTGATGTATGGCGCTACCAATTAAAAATGATGCTATGTCTGAGGATGTGGCATCCGATGTGGTTATTTTTAAGCTTTTGGCTGTACTTTTGGGAGCAATCGTTTACAGGGCTAGGGTAGAGTAATATCAAAAAAGCCATCAGAAATTGATGGCTTTTTAGGCTAATTCGATTTGTAATAAACTATTGTGCTTTACAAAGCTTTTATAAAATAAGGGTTGCCAATCTTAGGCCCCTTTTTCCCTTTCAATTATTCATATAACCTCCTTTTTTTTATTCCTACTTCAGTGGTATTGCAAATTTAAAAAGCTATAGCGATGTATATTAACGTAATAGCGTATTTTTTTACCACAAAAATGTTAGATTTCACAATGAATGGTGCTGCAAGGGATATGATATTTTTTAGATAGAGAGTCGTGATTCCTGATTTGAAGAGGGTAGTTTTTCAATCCTATTTATTGTTATTCAAAATGCTTTCTCAATTATGGGTAAAACCCTTATTCTTATCAACTTATTTTGCTGTTTGGTTAGTATTTTCGCCAAGCAAAAAGTAGGCTGTTCTGAAAAATTGAAGGGTAGGTGACCGCAATATATTAGCGAACGGCTATTCTATGGTTTTCTTTTCCCCGTTTTCGTCAAAACTCTCAATATGTGGCGCCCCATTCTCATCCAGGAATATTTTTAATCTTGGTTTGTTATTTTTATCCATTAAAAAGAGTCCAACATTTTCTGAATAGGTCTTACCGATAAATAATCTTTGGGGTGCTAAATTATCCGGGTTGTTGTAAAACTTTTCATATTCTTTTTTACGCAGAACAGTATCCGCTATATTCCGTATTTTATTCAATTCCGATATTATCACATTGGATTGTTTTTCAGAACGATCTTGTAATAAGAGCCCATATTGCTTTTTCCATTTCCCGTCCTCCAAATATTCATCTTTTCGCAATGTCATTATCTGGTCGTTTTTTCGTTGATCAAAAGTTAGAAGTTGGTAGCTTTCAGTACTGTCTATTCCATATACCAAACCACCGATTTCGTCCCCATCTTCATTGAAAAAAAGCAATCCCGCAGTATTTCTTTCAGTTTCCTCTGGGTTGATAGGTTTACCGTTTATGGTAGCCAGCGCTTGCTTTTCTGGATTGCTTAGTACAACATATTTATTGCCATCTTTGCCTACGATGTTAAGTCTTTCTGTGGTGATTTCAGGAACTATTTTGTTCTTAGAATATTCCGCTTTTTTATTATTTGAAATGAATATATAGGCAATTATACCTATTAAAAGTATAAGGTTAATTATTGGTAGTCTTTTCATATTTTGGGTATTATTGTCTACAATTTATTTAGTCCTGCCGCTTGATGATTATACAGTGTAATTTAAAACAAATTTAAAATCTTATAATACACTAAGCCAGAAGATTGGGTTTAAAATCGGGGAGAATACCAATTATAATATTATTTGCTATTGGCTCCATGCAAAATATCAGTAATCAAACTTTTTCACCTTCGTCTTTGAAGTAGCTTGTTCTGAGCTTGGTGGGGCTAGGAGAAGTTTTTGCGCTGGAGATAGAAATTCAAAAGCCAGACATTCAAGAACTCAAAGATTCACAAACTTATGGACCACACAGCACTAGCTATAAAAACTTCCAGAAATCTTTTTGTAAGCCTAGCTTTTTAAGGTATAGTTATTTATTGTTGCATTTATAATGCAATTCATGGACAGAGAATGTTCAAAATGTTTCCAATGAAATATAACAACATTGATATAAAATTGAAGTATTTAAAAAAGTTACTCTTTGATAAATTTCAAAATGCAATTTTTCTGATCCCTATCTGTAACTTTTAAAAAATACATTCCCGACTCAAGTTGTTCGATATTTAGAACCTGAACCCCATTTGGATTTTCTACAGTAAAAAGCAGTTGCCCCAGATTATTAAACACTTTTGCGTTAACAAGTGTAGCGGTGCTCTTTATATTTAAAATATCACGCGATGGAACGGGATATAGCGCAATGGAATTTGCTGTATTTTCCTCTACCCCCAAATTGTCAATTACCGTTGTAATAACAGTATTGGTAATAACGGGAGGATTAAAGTCGAAATAAATAGCGGCATTGTTTTGTATAAAATCTCCTACTTCTATATTGCTTTTGGGTTTAATTTTATATTGGATATAGCCATGGGATCCAGCTTCATTACTTGTGGAATCGGGCAGGTTGATGTTGTTGAAGATAAATTCCACTTGATTACCATCAGTAATCTCGACCCTGTTTGCGTGGCTTATATTTTCAATTTGCAAGGTATTCCAATCTAAATTTGAATCTAGTTCATTACTTACGCTCACATTAATTGCAGAGGCAGTTCCGGTATTTTGAAAACGAATGATGTAATGCAGGTATTCTTCTGCATCATCCATTAGGATGTGGTCCCCCTCCAAGACCAATATGTCATTTGGATCCAGGGAACCAATTACCGTTTGGAATAATGTAAATGTATTGTCGCCTGGAGTTTCATCGGTGGTAATGGGGTCAATATTAGTGGTAAATTCCAGTATATCATTTATTTCGGTTATGGGAGGGGTAGCCACTTGAAAGGTAAGGTCTATGCTCCGTGTTTCAAAAGGTTGGAAATTGGAATAATTAAAAGATACCGTGCCATTAGTCTGAGAACCTACAGGCTCACTGGCATTGAGAAAATCTAGGCGTATGTCATCAAAGGAAATGACAATGTTTCCATCAAGAACAGTAGTTCCCACATTATTGAATACTATTTGATAGTTAGCCTCAAACCCTGGACGCGCATCATCCAAGGGATAAAAAGTAATATTCAGATCGTTTATTACGGCAGTAGGCTCCACACAAAAATCTCCTGTGTCGGTATTGTTTTGGCCCACAAAGGTAGAAGTATGAAAGGATGGATTGGGGAAATAGTAATTCGGCAGTTCAGAATTTAATGAAGTGGTGAAGGTACCTTCGTTGGTATATAGCTGGTATTTTCCATTGGGTTGGGTGAAGGTTGCAAAGCTATGGGTGCCATTATCGGCAACCACCATAAGCCGTCTCATTGGTTCATCATTGTTTGTACAGCCGTTGCTGTCCAAATCGAGCGTTACGGTACCGTTTATCGTATTGCCCAAGCGGCCAAAGTTTTCGTACCATTTTAGGTTATCTCCTAGATAGGAGCTTGCAAATAGATCAGGAATTCCATCATTATTAACATCTGCTATGGCCATTCCCTGCGCACCATTTATTTTTAGATCAATAATCTGCTCGGCACCAAAAGTCCCCAAACCATCAGTGTTTACATACCAAGAAACGGTATCGGCGCTATAATCTGACACAAACACGTCCATATCACCATCTTGGTCGGCGTCCATAGTTCTAATTAAATAGGGCGATAGACAAGTGTCGGTTATAACATTCCGTGGGCCAAACGTTCCTTCGCCATCAGTATTTTCATACCACACAACCATATCATCGCCCAATGAAGAACTTAAAATATCCACATCACCATCACCATCAATATCCGAATAATAAATACTCATGATTCCGTATATAACGTCATCAATAAAATGTATTGCGCTAAAATCTCCTTGCCCGTCAATATTTTCATACCATGCTACCCTATAAGCACTACCATAATCTACGGTAATAATATCTTTATCCCCGTCCCCATCAATATCAGCTGTATAGATTGATTCAGTGTAGCCTATATTTTCCACAACTGTTTGGGCTGGACCAAAAGTTCCCAATCCATTAAGATTTTCAAACCACACTACTCCCAAATTTAAATCAAAAACAACCACATCCATATCGCCATCGCCATCCAAATCATCGGCATGGACAACTATGGATCCGTCAAGATCGATAGAAAAAGTTTGTTGTTCCACAAAGGTGCCCTGCCCATCTATATTTTTAAACCAAGTAGCTTGATCATTGCTGTTTGAGGAGGATAATATATCCATATTGCCATCGCCATCCAGATCCGCTGCATAAACGGATTGTACATAGGATAGGGTTTCTGCTACAATTCTCGGGGAGCTAAAATTTCCCTGCCCATCTAAATTTTTAAACCAAGTGATGCTTCCTGCTTCTGAATTTGCCGAGACAACATCAATATTTCCATCCCCATCAAAATCAGCCGCCTGAATGCTATAGGAACCCTGTACCCCGTCTATGACGCTCATAACCACTTCAGGGCCATAGGAGCCCTGACCGGTACTGGGATACCAAGAAATTTTATCGCCATAGCCAATTACAAAAATATCTAAAGCCCCATCGGCATTCACATCTGCTAAATGTGCCAAGTTCCGAGTAGAAATAAGCAGTTGTTTGTTAGCAAAGTTCCCTTGGCCGTTTAGATTTTCATACCAGCCAATTTCATTTCCGATAGTCGCTACAATATCTAAATCGCCATCAAAATCAAAATCCTCCAGTAGAAACCCGCGTACATCATCGGCATTAATTGGTTGGGGTGCTGAAAAATTTCCTTGTCCGTTTAGGTTTTCATATATTATCAATCCATTGGCTTGTCCGGTACTCGCTATTATATCATTGTCGCCATCAGCATCAATATCGAAGGAACGTATCGTGTATATGTAAGATAAATTTTCATCAATAACCTTTTCGGCACTAAACGTACCCTGCCCATCAAGATTTTCAAACCAAATAGTTTTATAATCATAAACAGATGTAGCAACTATGTCAAGGTCGTTATCACCATCAATATCGGAAATCAGAATATTTGTTGCTCTATCAAAGGTAATGGTGATTATATTTTCGGGGCCGAAAACGCCCTGTCCATTTGTATTCTCAAACCAAGCAATCTTGTTCTCATTGGCAGAGGTGGCCACCACATCCATATCACCATCACCATCAATGTCTGCTGCCATGGAATTAGAGATTCCCTCAACATTACTGGTAATTATTCTTGGAGCTCCAAAGTGGGCAGTGCCATCATTTCGAAACCAGACTACTTTACCATTTTCGGCTGAGGAAACCAAAAGGTCTATATTGCCATCGTTGTCAAAATCAATAGCACTGGCAAACTTCGGGGCTTGAACATCCAAGGATATAATTTGCTGCGTACCTAAATTGCCAGCGCCATCGTTTTTATACCAAGCCACTTTATTGTCATGTTGAGAGGTCGAAACCATATCCAAATGACCATCACCATTAAGGTCCACTGAAAAAACGGAGCCAGGGCCATTGGTGCTGCCTTGTTCGATAATGGTATGTGGCTGGAAGCCCACTTGGGCACTGGTTTCCATTAAAATAAAAATCAGTAAGCTAATTAAGAGTAATAACTTTTTCATTCAATTATTTTTTTGAAACGCAATATATTAAAATTTTGTTAATATGAGAGTGGTATAATTGCTACGACATTAATCCCCAGTCGACATTGTAAGCGCAGCGAAGCAATCCTTTTGGGTTCTGGTGATAGCATGGGTGTGGGCGTTTCCACCGGGCAGATTAACTCCGTTGAATCTTCGATTTGCTTCAGTCGCTCCTTTGGTCGCTCCTTCGCAATGACGTCTTTTACCATGGGCATATGCGCCTATACGTCATTGCGAGCGCAGCGAAGCAATCTTTTTGGGTTCGGGTGAGACCATGGGTGGGCGCGTTTCTACCGGGAGATTAACTCCGTTGAATCTTCGATTTGCTTCAGTCGCTCCATTGGTCGCTCCTTCGCAATGACGTTTTTCTGCCATGCACATATGCGTCATTGCGAGCGCAGCGAAGCAATCTTTTTGGGTTCTGGTGATACCATGGGTGTGGGAGTTTCTACCCTGAGATTAACTCTGTTGAATCTTCGATTTGCTTCAGTCGCTCCATTGGTCGCTCCTTCGCAATGACGTCTCGACCTCGAGGCGGGCGAACCAACTTAAGAGTGTCTATTAAACGCAGTCTTTCTCTGGGACACACGAAGGGTGAGAATAGGAGAGATTGAGAGTGGGGGTGTGTAGATTTTATATATTAGGTTTATTTAATACGCTATATACATACTATAAACATACTATATATACGCTATAAATACGCTTTAAATATATCTTAAGTTAATATGAATCAAGATGTTTTGTATCTTAGTTTACTTTTAAAATTTACCGTTATGGCAAAGCAAACAGGAAGTATTAAGCTAAAGGGAACTATTGGGGATATTAATTATTACAAATCAAAAAATGGTGGACATCTGGCGCGCGCAGCTGGGGGTGGGTTTCAAAAGGGTACTATGCACAGGGAAAGCATGGTGCGAACTATGGAAAATGCTACGGAGTTTGGACGGTGTAGCAAGACAAAGAAAGTTTTTCGCATTGCACTTGCTCCCTTTTTATGCGTGCGCAAGGATGGAGCGCTTCACGGACGGATGATGCAATTGTTTACTAAAATAAAAGATTTGGACCTTGTGAATAGCCGAGGCAATAGGTGTGTGGGTCGCGGACTGGAAACGCCTTTGGGAGTTCAGTTACTTGATGGTTTTGCATTTACTCCTTCTTGTCTTGTTGCGGAAATATTAGCTGCTTCAATACATTATGATTTTGTTTCCCGAACACTTAAGGTTACGAATTTTGATATCAAAAATGTTGGTTTTCCTTCTGGGGCAACCCATATGGCGCTTACTTTGGGACTTTTACATTTTGATTTTGATACCTTAGGTTACCAATTAAAGAACAGTGCACCACTATATATAGACAAGGACTATAGTGCTACTTCCTTTGAGTTGCAGACGGATTTGCCAGAGATGGAAGGAACGGCTGTGGCGGTTTTGGGAGTTAAGTTTTATCAGAAGGTAGAAAGTACCTATTATTTGTTTAAGAGTGCAAATGCTGTTGGGGTGGAGGTTTTGGGAGTTAAGGGTGAATAGGTGAGTAGTGGGTAGTGAGTAGTGAGTGGTGAGTGGTGAGTAGTGAGTATTGAGTAGTGAGTAGTGAGTAGTGAGTAGTGAGTGGTGACTGGTGAGTGGTGACTGGTGAGTGGTGGGTATTGAGTATTGAGTATTGAGTATTGAGTATTGAGTATTGAGACGTAAGTAGAGGGTTGTTGGTTGTGATTTGTTTGTTATTTATGCACCCATCTCTATAATTTATCTTGGGTTATCAAGATTCATGTAGAATTAAGAAATGATAATATTTGAAATAGAACATATCATTTTTTTGGATACCTTTTAACTAAAATCAAAGCCGAAATCTAAATCTATTTCGTTCTTAGATGTTGCATCTATTGGTTTTTTAAATTGCCCTAACGGACTTTCCTGATTTACTAACCCTTCAGGTAGATTTTCTAGAAAATATGCACTTTCTTCTTCATCGGAAGTAAAGGGAGAATCTGTGGTTGCCTTATAGGCGTTTAAGGAATCTGTAGTTCTTGTAATTATCAATTCATTTTTAGCCCTTGTGAGGGCTACGTAGAGAACCCTTCTTTCTTCTTCAATTTCCTCTGAATTCCCCAAGCTGTAGGAGGAAGGATAGGTTTTGGGAGATACATTGAGCACAAAGCAAACATCGGCCTCCAATCCCTTTGCGGAATGGACCGTAGAAATTATTACGTGATCGTGGTGTTGTGTGGTTTGAATCTTTGATCCCTCCAAAAGATGGTTTCCTCCCAAACCCACTGAATTATCCAAAATACCTTCGGTAATAAACTCCCCAAGCGTGGAATAGTGTTCGGCAAGCATTTCTAAAACAGGAAAGTCTCCTTTTCGTTTTTCCTGCCAATCCTTGGCATATTTGAGCGCCAGATCAAATTCCATTTCCTTATAGAGATTTTTTACTGCGGCTTTTACATTGTGTTTATTCCCATTTACAGCCTCATAATATTTTTTAATTGTCTGTCCTTCCAAGCCGGGAATTATAGATTCTAAAAATTCGCCATTGATCTGATCGGGTGCTACGGAAAGAATTTCACGCAAATAGTTGCTCGCCCGTACTTCGCCTATACCATGAACAAAGGTGAGGTAGCGCATCCAAGCAATTTGGTCCAATGGATTGTTGATGACTCTTAGCACTGCCAAAACATCCTTTATATGTGCAGCTTCCAAGAATTTTCTTCCCCCATAGGTTTCATAAGGAATTTTCTTTTGTAGAAAAACCGCTTGTAAAGGTTTGGTGTAATACTGGGAGCGGCTCAGAATTAGAAAATCAGAGAATGATTTACCATTTTCACCAAAATCCTTTAATATTTTCTCTGCAATATAATTTGCTTCCTCAAATTGGTTGGAAACGTTTACGATTGTCGGCTTTTTCCCAGGCCCCCGGTGGGCGTTTAGTTTTTTATTGTAAACAATGGGGGACTGCTCCAGCAGCCAATTGGAGAGATCCAAAATTTCTTGGGTGGAACGGTAGTTTTTATTTAATTTTTTTATTTCTGAATTACTTACCCTCTCCGTAAAGGAATGTACATTTTTAAAATCGGCGCCCCGAAAGGAATAGATGGACTGCGCATCGTCGCCCACGCAGAATAAATTACATATATTTTCAAAAGGCGCCAATAAAAACCATTGCAATGGATTGGTATCCTGCATCTCATCAACAAGAATATAATCGTAGGCATTTGATAGTATCTTCCGAGCATTCCCATCCTTATTGAGCCTATTGCCAACTACTAAAAGCAAATCGTCATAATCCAAATACTTCTGTTGCATTTTAAGTTTTTGGAATTCCTTGATAACTATTTCCAATATGGGGCGCAGTTCCTCTATTTCCTCGTTGGTTTCCTCATCATCCTTCCCCTTGTGCAGTTGTACTCTAATGGCTTCGGTAAGATTGGTACGCGTATTTCTTGCAAAGGAAAACAGATCTAATATCTTCTGCGGTTTTATTCGCAGTTTACCATATACCGCTTTCTCATTGCCACAGGCCATTTTCATTAAACCTAATTGGTCATCCGCATCTATCACGGTATAGTTTGAAGCTCCAAAGAGGTTCGGAAATAACGTAATTAATTGGTTGCACCAACTGTGAAAGGTTGAACCGTTAAGTGCTTGGGCACTGCGCCCGTTAATTCCGGCTTTTACGCGTTCTACAATTTCACTAGCTGCCCTTTTTGTAAACGTTAGGATTTGGATTTTTTCTGGGGGTGTACCATTTTCTATAAGGAAGGCCGCTCTTCCGACTATGGTTTTAGTTTTTCCCGTACCAGCTCCCGCCAGCAACAGTAGATGTTTTCCGTTGAAGTTTATCGCTTCTTTTTGTTCTTCATTATATACTTCCAAACTCAATTTTTTTTGTGAATAAAGATAAAGGATATTATTGAAACTTGGAAATATTCCATAATTTTGATATTTAATTCATTAATTTCTTTAGTAAGTGAAATACTCCTTTATCGCCTTAACTTCCTCGACCCCCAGGCTTGCAACGGCCCAGATGCTAGCGATAGCAATAATTAATACGGATGACAATGGAATTTACGCTAAGGAGGAATTTTTTATAAAGCCCATTCCCAGAATTCCTAAAAGCGAATTAATTTCTTTGGGAATTAATCCAAATACCTTGAGAACGGCTAGCGTTTTCTGTGAGCTAGCCCCTTTAATACTTGAAAAAATCAAGGAAACACATACAGTCTTTTCAGATAAATTCTCTGAACGTCTCTTCGTAAAAACCTTTAAGGAGATAGGATATCCCATGGGGAGTGCAACCCATATATTAGACACTTTATTTAAGAAATTTGTGGGGGGCAAAATCCCTTACTCATTGGAAAATGCCCAAAAGGCAGTAGGCATTACAATGAAAGTATCTTCCATCTTGGAAAAGTGTGAGCTTATCCAGAAGATTTTTGAAAATATCCCAGAGATTGGGCATATCGTAAAGGTTGCAGGTGGAATTAATAAAACATTGGAAGATTCAATTACCCAACTTCCAAACACTCCGGGTGTTTATTTTTTTCGAAATGCAAAGGAGGAGGTAATCTATGTGGGTAAGGCTATCAATATATCCAAAAGGGTAAGAAGCCATTTTTCAAGCAATGCCGCTTTTGAAAGGAAATTATGTGCTCAGGCTACGATGGTAGATTATGAGGAAACGGGTAGTGAATTAATTTCCCTCTTGTTGGAATCGCATTATATAGGTTCACTCTCCCCTGAATTTAATTCACAACAAAAAGAAATGTTACAGCCTTATATAATTACCTCAAAGATGGATTCGAAAGGGATTTTAAGGTTACAGCCAATCCAAAAGAACTATGCCGATAGTGAAAATGAATTTTATTACAATAGGGATTCTGTACTACTTAAATTGATTGAAGTACAACGGAAGTTTAGATTATGTAAACGTTATGCTGGCATTGAGCGTACAAAGGCTTCCTGTAGCGACCCGAATTTTTGTGAAGGAATCTGTAGGGGAGCGGAAGATAAAAGCGACTATAATACAAGGGTTAGGGATGCACTTTCCTATATTGATGCGCAAAGACCAAGCTATATAATAAAGTTAAAAGGCCGTCATAAAAATGAAATGGGTTTTGTAATGGTAAAGCAAGGAATATATTGTGGTTTTGGTTATATAGATACAGAGACCCCCATCAATTCGAGCAATGACATTGCTGGTTTTTTAAAAAAATATTCCCACAATTATTTTACTTCAAGAATTATCGATCAATTTCACAAGACAAATAAAAGGAAAGCGGAGAACATTTTTAAACTTGAACGCTTGCATGAATAAGTTGGCAGCCTGAAAATTAATTTTCAGTTAGTTTAATTAGGCTTTTTAATATAACCTTTTATTAACAAGCTAGCGTTGGGAAACTGTCTATTTTAGTAAGAAGTAAGTATTGTACAGGTTAGGGAAGGTGGGCTGTACAATGGAATATAATTGAAATACTAAAAAAATAGCAAGATGAAAAAAATATTAATGATTATTACCTCCCACGAATTGCTTGATAACACCGATAGCAAAACAGGCTTATGGATTGGGGAGTTCACAGATCCATATTATGAATTTATTGATAAGGGATACCACGTAACTTTAGCATCTCCATTAGGGGGAAAACCACCCATTGATCCTATGAGCGAGCTAACTGAAAACATTACTGCTTCCAATAGAAGATTTCAAGATGATGAGCCCGCTAAAAAGGCTTTGGCAAATACCGAACGACTTGACAATATTAATGGAGAAGACTTTGATGCGCTCTTTTACCCAGGAGGTCACGGGCCTATGTTTGATCTTGCATCCAATAAAAAGAGTGGAGCACTGATAGCAGATTTTTTAAATAGCAATAAACCAGTGGCAGCAGTTTGCCATGGTCCTGCAGCACTTATTAAAGCAGCGGAATTGGATCCCCTTATTTTAAAGGGCAGAAAGGTGACAGGCTTCTCCAATGCCGAAGAAAAATTAGCAATGCGTTATGCCAATATTCCGTACCACTTAGAGGATCGCCTAAAAGAATTGGGCGCCGAATATTCCAAAGCATTAATACCTTTTCTGTCCCATACGGAAACTGAGGGTCTTTTAATTACAGGACAAAATCCGCTATCTGCGGGTCCTACTGCCCAAAAGCTTATCGAAATTATGGAAAAGGAATAGGTTATTCATCTTTATTTTTTACGTCACCTTTATTATTGGGCTTTGGCAATTCGCTATCCTTTAATGTATCCTTTCCATCTTTTTCTACCTCACCATATTGGTTATGGTCTCTTTTCTTACCAAAACCATCTGTTGTATCGCTCATATTGTTCAGTTTTAAATTAAATCTCGCTATTCTTCTTCATTATTGGCTTTTGGTTTAAAGCCATCTTCGGTAGAATTATCCTTTTCACTATGTACATTTTTACTGCCTCTTGCAGTTTTGGAACTAGAATCTGGAATTTTGTTGTAATTTTTTTTGTCTGAACTCATCATTTTATTTTTTAAGTATTGATAATTATTTTTTAGATTTATCTACAGTATCCGTTTTAATCCCATATTGTCTTTCTTGATATTCCTGGCAATCATTAGCCATATCTTTTGGAAAAACCGTTCTGAAGAGATGTTTATCTTGGGGAATTATTTCCACCATTTTAGCAATCATTTCCTGGGGATCAAATTGATTTTCCGCCATTTTTTTTGCAGCCTTTTCGATTGGCTTTTTAGGGGTAAAGTGCAGATCGGAATCAAACCACTGTTTATAGGTATCGTACATTCTATCATTAAAGCCTGTTTCAAAAGGTCCTGGGTTAATGGTAGCTACGGTAATTCCTATAGGTTGAAGCTCATCACGTAAGCATTGGGCAATTACTTCCAGCGCATGTTTGGATGCATTATAGGGCCCTAAGAAGGGATGGGTTGCCAAACCAGCTATGGAAGATAGAAATACTATTTTTCCCTTACCTTTCTCAACCATATTTCTAATTATAGGTTGGGAGAATTCGAGGGTGGAAAATACATTGGTTTCCATAACTTCACGTATCAAGCCAACGGGGATTTCAGCAATGGGACCAGTATGTCCGATCCCTGCATTGTTTACCAGAATATCAATATCGTATTCCCAGGCTTTTTCGCAATCCATCATATCCAAAATATCGAGCTTGATAAATTCTAAATTCTCTTCGTATTCTTTGTCTTTGGTTTCTTCAATAAAACGCGACATCTGTTCCCAGGTATGGGTTGCGGCAATGACGGTATGACCTTCTTTAGCAAGGCCGATTGCCGTACCTTTACCTAGACCTGAACCCGCACCGGTAATCATTATCTTTTTCTTTTTCATCGTTTTTTCTTTAAAGTTAGGTAACAGGGGGAGAATAAAAATCAATTTATAATAACTTTAGTATTTAGTTTGACTCTTTATTATTTACGTTTTCTAGGATAGGTTTAAAATTAAATTACAAATCCATAAATCTATAACCCACCCCAGGCCGCTTATTGAATTGTATTACTTTTTTTTGCTATTGCGTTCCTATTTATAATTTAAGAACCCTATTTTTGCCCACATAGTTCCTAATCTAGCGCCATAACACTCCATCGTTCCATTATCTTTTTTAATTTAACAATATCCTGTTGTGTTATACCGTCTATATCCGTCCCTTCTTAATTTAATTTAGATGTTATTTACCATTTGTTATATAAGTACCGCCGCTGAATTGTTACTTGAAGAAGATGTACACGCATTGTTTTCCCAAACCATAAAAAGCAATACCCATAATGATATTACGGGAATCCTGATCTATCAAGAAGGCACCTTTATTCAGGTTTTGGAGGGGGATGACATATTCTTGAATAGTTTATTCAAAAAAATTGAAGAAGATCCGCGGCATAAACAGATAACTAAGGTGTTGGGAGAACCCATTGAATCTAGGGTTTTTGACGAGTATCTTTTGGGGTTTAGCGGGATGCACAAAGTGGAGGAACTGCAATCGATTTATTTATTTTTAAAAAAAAATAGAAAGACCCCGTATAGCAAACGCCTGTATGCTTTTTTAAAGCCCTTTTTGGAAAGGCAGTTTTAAAAAGAGTAAAGATCCAAGATTCAAGAGCCAAGACGGTCTAAAGTTAAAGCTTAATGTATACAGCCAACAGTTTAAAGTAATGTAGAATTTTGAATTTTGAATTTTGAAGGTTGAATGATAAATG
>PAZL01000042.1 GCA_002715485.1 Aequorivita sp.
ACAGTCGCGACACCACTGGCATCAAGGAAAACGTCAAGTCCGCCGCCAGAGGCTGCCTCATAGGTCAATAAGAAGTTGTCCACGCCAGCTCCCCAGTTCCAGCCACCATCTTCGTCATCATACGTGAAACGAACTTGGAATGCAGGGTTGGCAAAAGAAGTAACATCTATATCGCCTGTATTTGTTGGGTCCGCATCTGTATCATCAAGAAATAATATTTGTTGCCAAGCAGCACCATCCCATACTTCTACTTCAAAAGTTCCAAATCCTATGAAATCTTGAAATGCGTAATCAAATGATAGTTGCGCATTGCTTGCGCCAGTAAGATCATAGACTGGAGATAGAAGTCTTGCTGAGTTTGGAATACCCGTGTTACCAGCTGCGTCATCATCAAAAATAGCTGCATTGGTTGGGAAATCACCTCCAGTTGGCATATCGCCACTGCCGAAAGTCCAATCTTGAGCACCAGATTCAATTACAGTTGTCCAGCCTGAAGGGATAGACGACCCTTCAAAGTCCTCAGACTCGGTGAAGATGCCAAATCCGCCCACACAGAATACCTCGGGAGCGGTAACGTCCTGAACGGTAACGGTAGAGGTACAGGTGGCAATGTTTCCTGAGTCATCGGTAACCGTCAAAACCACGCTGTTCGCACCGGTCATCGAGCAATCGAAAGAAGAAACATCCAGACTCATCGAGGCAATGCCACAGTTGTCGGTAGAACCGTTGTCCACATCCGCAGCGGTAACGGTGGCCATTCCGGTAACGGGGTCAAGATCTACGGTAATATCCTGGCATACAGCCACGGGAAGCTCGTTGTCTATTACGGTAACGGTAAAATCACAGGTTGAGGTGTTTCCGTCGCTATCGGTAACCGAAAGGGTTACGGTGGTCACGCCAACAGGGAAGGTACTTCCGCTTGGGTGCGTGGACACGATATCATCGGTAATGATGCCGTCCTCGGTATCAATGGCAAGGGCCGAATAGTTGGCCACGGCGCCACAGGTCCCGGCAACGTTGTTCGCAGTAATGTCTGCGGGACATACAATAACTGGTGGGTCGCCGATAACATTTGAAACATTTACCGTATAATCTTCTACTTCCCCATAAGTTGCAGCTCTACAAGGGTTTGGGGAAGAGTTTAACCAGTCTACCATTACACGCATACGGGTATTACCTATATTAGCGCCTGAAGGAACAGTTATGCTCAGAGTATGTGGTCCAGCACTACCAGTGCTTGTAGCCAAAGTATAAACCTCACCAGCATCATTCAAGACATCGTTTTGATTCCAGTCAATAAAGGCATAAATATAATCCCCACCGTCTGGATCAATAGTAACAGACATTGTGTTTGCATAACCCGGGTTCACCGTAGCGACGATACCGGTATAATCATTGCTCGGACCACTACCAGCGGTAGTATTATTTATCCCAGCGTAGTTTACATTAGTAATGAACTCATAAGTTTGATTTGAGAACGTACTAGTGCAATACTGCGCATTGACCTGCCAACTAAACGTCGAGAGGATCAATGCCGATAAAATTAATAATGTAATTTTTCTCATAAATTGATAATTTAAATTAAAAGTTAAAATGTCGTTAAAAATACTCAAATTTGTAATAATCGCCAAATAATATTAAGAACGAAATTTTAAAAATTTTAATAAATTGAAAAAAATCTTTAGTAATTTATAAGCCTCTGCAAATAAGAACGATATAATAGTTTTTTTGTTAAAAGGCACATTTACAGATTGTATTGGAAAGAAATTCTAAAATGTTTTACAAATTTTAATTTTAGACAATTAAGTATTTTTTAAGAATATACCCTCTTCAAAGAGATAGAAATTTATTTAATGCGATTTTTTAGAAAAAAGGTCGATACTGCTCCACCCGAAAATCTATTGTTGTTTTCTTAGGAAATTTTTCCTTCATCTCTTTATAGGCAGCAAGACTCCCTACAGCTCTATTCGCTGCTCCCGAAGGGGCAATTAATGAAACCGTTTTTATAATTCTCCCGCTTTTTGGAAGTTGGAATGTATGGATTCGCGGAACTTTATTTGAAACCAATTTCAATGAAAGATTGTATTCCTTCAATTTTCTTCGGAAGAAATATTCTGGGCCATTTTTACTGTTCCCACCAGTAAAAAGCAAGGTGTCAATCTTTTGATTCTGCTGTAGAATGGCAACTAAATCTCGTAATTCCACTTCCAACATTCCAATATCTGAAGCATCTATTTTTTCTCGTTTGGCGGAAGCAACCATATCGCAAATACCAATACCTCTTTTTTTAAGAAAATATTCCCGTTGCTTAATGGCTTGGGCAGTGGTTTCAAATTTTAAGCCCAAACCAAATAGCTTATCCAAAATTGGCCACAGCTGCCCGTCGCGGCTGCCGTAACAAAAATCCACATCGCCTTCCTTCAATTCTCCAGTCGTGAAACGCGGTGGCGGTAATGTACCGACAATAAGTTTGGTTGCATTTTTGGGAATGAACGGTGGGTATGGATGTACGTGGTGGAACAAAATGTTTAACGATTGCTGACTTTTGATTATTGAAATGTAAACTGTGAGTTTTAAACTTACCTTATAAAAACAGGCTCATGTTCCTTCTCTGTATATTGTTCACTAAAGCCATATCCGTCATAATCAAAAGCTTTCAATTCATCCAAGGTTTTCACATTGTTGTCAATTGCGAAACGGGCCATACTTCCACCTGCTTTTTTTGCAAAGAAGGAAATAATTTTCAGCTTTCCATTTTTAAAATCTTTAAAAACCGGTGAAATGACTGGTACTTTTAGCTTCTTTTCATCAATAGCATTAAAATATTCAACGCTAGCTAAATTGAGGAAAAGTTCGTCTTCTTCCAACTCATCATCAAGGGTTTCGGTAAGTGTTTTCTTCCAAAAGGAATACAGATCTTTTTTACGATTTACAGGAAGTTTGGTACCCATCTCCAAGCGGTAAGGCTGAATTAAATCCAGCGGACGCAGCATTCCATACATTCCCGAAAGGATACGCAGCGAATCCTGCAAAAGGTCAATCTTTTCTGAAGGAATGGAATAAGCATCCAAGCCAGTATAAACATCACCGGCAAAGGCATAGACTACTGGCCGTGCATTGTGTTTTGTGAAAGGAGTCTGGAATTCCTTATAACGTTGGTAATTGAGCTCGGCCAACTTATCGCTAATATCCATTAACTTGCCAATAGCCTTTTTGCTTTTTCGCTCGAGTTTGTTGTTTATTAGTTGGGCTTCTTCCAAAAACTTTGGTTGGGTAGCACGAGTGGTGGGAAGTTTGGATTCAAAATCCAGCGTTTTTGCTGGGGAGATAACTATTTTCATTAAATTCTTCTTTGTTTCAAAAATAACAAAAACAATTCTGAATTCTGAATTAAAAAAAATTACTCAATTCTCCTGCCCTGCGTTGTAAAGCTCAATCCTTGCGAACCACGCAGCGAAGTCATAATTGCCTCAAAAAGTGGTTCGGGCGTTGTGGTTTTTGTAGTCCATTCAAAAATAAAATTGGCACCACTACCTCCATGCTCATCGGTTTCGTCAATAACAATTTCAACAGTTTCCAAAGGTTTCAAATATATAGGCTTTTTGAAATAATTTCGAATCAACTGGCCTTGGGTACCATAATAATAAGCTTTGGAAATATAGATTGTATCGGTTTGGCTCACATTTCGTAAACTTACCATTGCCGTTAGGTTGTGTGACTTTTCCAACGAAAAACTATAAATGTGCGAATAAATGCTCAAGTAAGTAGTTCCTGTTTGCAGTGAATCGCTTTTTTTTCGCGCAATTTCATCATCAACATAATGGTCTTCCCAATGATTGGGATGGTACGAGCTTATCTCCCTTTCTTCATCGCAGGAGAAAAATATTCCCAATAGGAACAGTGCTACTATGATATGTGCAATTTTAAATAGTTTTTTCATTGTTCTTTATTCTCATTAAAGCTACATTTTTTTATGGATTTCGGCTTTTGTCTCCAGCAATTCGTTTGTTTGCCATTGTCTTGCCTGCTGCTTGATTGCCAAATTTATTGCTTTATCAATGGCTTCATTTGCTTCAGCAGTATTGCCCTTTGCCAACTTAATTTTGGCGAAAACATTGTAAGTGTCAAAATTGTTGGGATTGACGGCTAAAGCATCATTAACTAATTTTTCGGCCTCTTCATACTCTTTGTTTGCTACAAGTTTTCCAGCTCTATACGTATTAAAAAGAACAAATGCATTTGGATTCAATTCTTGTAAAACAGTCTGCACTTTCGCACGCTCTGTATCATTTTTCTGAAGCATATAATGTGTATTTCCAACAATAGTATACGGAATGTTGAAAACACTACCGTACTGTTTCTGCACTTCGATATAATGGTTTTTTAAGGCTTCCGCTGAACCGAAATATTCTTCCGCTACATACCAATTCTTAAAAATAGCTCCCAAAGCCCATTTGTATGTCGGCAGGCCAACAGAATTGTGAACTTCATCAGGAAACTCACGATAATGAATGTTTTTCTCCATAATACTTTTAGGAATCTTTTTTATGAACTCATTTACTCCCATCCCTTTTTCATTGGCTAAGGAAATATATAGGCTTGCAGTGGTGGATTTCGTTTTTCCCCAAGTTTCTTCCATTACACCTTCCATAGCATTTTTGCCCCACCAAAGCGCAGGACTTATGGCGATATAATCATTGAAAAGTTCGGGATGGTTTATCGCTGTATTTATTACAAAAATACCACCTACGGAATGGCCGCCCAGAATTTTATAGTCTGTCGTTTTGTAGTTTTTGTTTACATACGGAATCAATTCCTTTTCAATAAACCCTGCCATTTCCTCAGCATTGCCGCTGTCTTCCAAGCCTTCAATTTTTGGCTTGCAGTTTCTGCGGTATTCATTGGTTCCTTTTCCGGAAATTGCTACCAAAATCATTTCGGGTATAACCTCGCTGATGCCACCCTGCAGTTCCAAAAAACCGGCTACGTACTGAAAATTATAATCGCCGTCCAGTATGTAGAGCACAGGATATTCTTGGTTTATAGCGGTATTGTATGACGGCGGGAAATAAACTGAAAACTCACGATCTTGCTGAAGAATTTTAGAATATACCTTGTCGCGCTTTCCTATGGAGATATCTTGGGAAAAAACGTTTTGTAAAACGCACAGCAGAAGTAAATAAATAAATAAGCGCTTGCCCATAACTGAAATTTAAATGACTTAATGAATATGTTTTCAAAGTTAACTGAAAACTTGTCCTATCAAAATAATTTTTGAAACGCTTTACTTTACATTTTGTAGCTTCACATATTTTAAAGCAAAGAGTAAAAGATATTGAAAACAGCATATTTTCCAATTCATACATACGTTAGTAAAACACCAGTTACAATTTGCGAAAAATTGCCTGCAGAAGTGTTTGGCTATCCGTTTTTTAATGATGCGATTCCTTTAGTTCGCACCGAGAACTCCCTTAAAAATGAGCTTGATTTAAATACCGAAAACACTTTAAAAAACAAACAATTATTACAAATAAAAGGGTTTATTTTTCACACTTCCCATTGCGGTTCAACCCTGCTATCAAATATGTTTAAAGCTTCAAAAAAGACAAGGGTTATTTCTGAAACAGAAGCCATAAACGGTTTGTTGCTCTCCGCGGTGTTTTATAATTTGGAGGAAAGAAGCCTTTTGAAAAGTTTAAAAACTATTATGGAAGCCTATTTAAAACCCCTAGGCGAAGCAACGCAAGTAGTATTTAAACTTACTTCTTGGAATATTTTCTTTATTGAAATTTTTAAAAAAGCATTTCCACATGTTCCGTGGATTTTTATTAATAGAAAAACGGAAGAAGTTGTGGCAAGCCTCTCAAAATCAGGCCGTGGTTTTGTGGAATGGTTTCATAATCCAAATAATCTGCTTCAAAATCATTTTTTAGGTGATAAAAAGCAGGCTGAATCAGTTGAGAAATATTTATTGGCAATGGTTGAAGCACATAAACGTGCTGCTGAAAAATGTCGCTATGGAAACGATTTATTTGTGGAATACCCCTCGTTTCTAAATGAATTCAAAAGCAAAATTCTTCCTCACTTCAATCTAAAATATTCAGAAATGGAATTGCAAGCCACTGAAGAAATAAAAAAATATGACTCAAAGAGTTTTCAGAATAAAGCTATTTTTGCTAAAGAATGATAACTAACAAAATAGAGCTTCGCAGCGTAAATGTTACGCGCTATATAACCCCTTTGCGAGAAGGTGGTTCCCTGCCGGCTTTGGCAGAAGCGGACGATGATTTTAAATACGTCTTGAAATTTCGCGGTGCGGGACACGGTGTAAAGGCTTTGATTGCGGAATTTTTGGGTGGTGAAATCGCACGTGCGTTAGGCTTGCGTGTTCCAGAGTTGGTTTTTGCGAATCTCGATGAAGCATTCGGCCGTAGTGAAGGCGATGAAGAAATCCAGGATCTTTTAAAAGGAAGCCAAGGATTAAATCTTGCCCTACACTTTCTTTCGGGAGCCTTGACTTTTGATCCGGTGGTTAATGAGGTTGATGAAAAGCTGTCGTCTAAGATTGTGTGGCTGGATGCCTTTACCACCAATATTGACCGTACCGTAAAAAATACAAATATGCTTATTTGGCATAAGGAACTTTGGCTTATTGACCACGGCGCTACATTTTATTTCCACCATTCTTGGAGCAATTGGGAAAAGAGCGCATTAAGCCCATTTACCTATATCAAAGACCACGTTTTATTACCAAACGCCTCATTGGTTGAAGCAATAAATGACGAAATGATTGCGCTATTGCCAGACACTAAATTGCGGGAAATAACTAATCTTATCCCCTCGGAATGGCTGAATTGGGAAGGTTCTGAAATGAAGCCTGAAGAAATAAGGGAAATATACTACCAGTTTTTGGTTATAAGAAGAAACAATGCAAACAATTTTGTAAAACAGATACAGCATGCCCGGGAAACACTTGTATGAATATGCGGTAATACGTTTGGTACCTCGTGTGGAACGCGAGGAATTCCTTAATGTTGGTATCATTCTTTTTAGCAAGGATGCAAAATATTTACATTGTAAATATCAAATAAATATAGATAAACTGAAACTGTACTCCTGCGAGCTAGAAGAAGCAGATTTTGAACAGAACCTCAGCGCATTCGAAAAAATATGTGCTGGATCTAAAGATGGAGGCCCTGTGGCCCAATGGGAAATTCCAGATCGCTTTAGATGGCTTACTGCACAACGCAGTTCTTCAATACAAACATCACGGCCACATAATGGTTTTAGTGATAATCTGGACAAAACCCTGGAAAGGCTTTTTGTGGAATTAGTGTTATAAAACTTTTGCTGCCAAATATTTCTGCACTTCGTAGATATCAATACTTTTATTGAATTTTTTACTCACTGTTGGCAAATCTTCGCTACTAATCCAAATCTTCAGTTCGGCGTCAAGATCAAAAGTACCTGCAGTTTCCAAAGAGAACCGTGAAATGTGCTTGTAGGGAAGACATTTGTACTCTGCCTTACTCCCCGTTATGCCTTGAACATCAATTAGAATTAAGCGCTTATTGGTAAACATAAATACATCGCGAAAAAGTTTGAAACCGAGTTCTACAACTTCGTCTTCAATTAATAGACGCCCGTATTTTTCGTTCAGTTTTTCTGAGGAAACCTCACTGGCATTTCCCAATATTTTATTGAATAGACTCATTAGCTGAATTGTTGATTTTAGATTGTTTGGATTTTTTGAATATTATTCCTGAATACTTACTACTTCTCCTTCATAAGCTGTGGTTTGGCGATCATTGGTTTTAATGGAAAGTGTAGCAAAACCCGATTCACTAATCTTCAAAAAAAGGGTGTAGATATCATTTTCGTTTTCCACTTTTGCTTCAACTACATACCCATTATTCTCTTTTCCCACTGTAAAAATTTCAGGCTTTCCCTTAAATCGCATTCCTTTGTCCCTACCCAAAGCCATATTGCTGAATGAACGGCCGTAAAACGGCATATTGCTTACTATCATTTCTGGTGAAAAGGTTATGGAGTAATTACTGCCAACCAAATTTTTTGGAGGTTGTCCCAAGGGAAACATAGTGTTTGCTATAAACTCAAAGTTTTTTGAATTCATTAAAACATCCATCTTACTTTGTTTCACGGTTTCTGCAAGCTGATCTTTTTCAATTTTATCTTGGGCATTTGCAGTAACAAACACCAGATTGAATAAGATTCCGAATAAAAAAATATACTTTTTCATAATCAACTTTTTAAATGATTAACTCAAGGATTATGCCTAAATCATTGAAAAAAAATTAGCGATACTCAGGATTTTCAAAATTCCATCGGGTGCCATCGTCCCATTCTTTTCTGGAATTCCCGTATTTTGGATACCCTCCCTGGTCTTTTAGCATTTTTGCCAAATGGAGCAAATTATAAGTCATAAAAGTGGTATTCCTATTGGTGAAATCATTATTTTTTGCGCCACTTTCTTCGTCGCGATAACTTGGCCCTGGACCAGCCTCTCCTATCCATCCACAATCTGCCTGTGGCGGAATACTATAACCAACATGTTGTAAAGAATATAAAATGCCCATTGCGCAATGTTTTATGCCATCCTCATTTCCGGTAATAATACAACCCCCAACTTTCCCGTAGAAATAATACTGTCCTTTTTCATTTTGTAAACTGCTCATTGCATATAGCCTTTCAATCAATTTGCTAGCAACAGAGGATTTTTCGCCCAGCCAAATTGGGGTACCAATAATCAAAATATCGGCAGCATCTACCTTCTTCCAAATTTCTGGCCAGGCATCTTCTTGGGCGCCGTGCTCGGTCATATCTGGATAAACGCCGTACGCAACTGGATGATCAACTAGGCGGATGTTTTCAAACGAAACCCCTTCGGCCTCCATTATATTTTGCGAAACATCCATCAAGCCCTGTGTATGGCTCATTCGCGGAGATTTCTTTAAGGTACAATTGATATAGAGTGCTGTTAAATCTGAAAAGTCTGGTTTTTTCATAGTTTTTATTTCTAAAGGTAATAAATAATAAAAACACCTCTAAAAATTGAAAAACTAAGCTTTTAAACCAACGATTAAACCTTTAAATCAATCTCTTTCAAATTCTCAATTCTGTTTCTTTGAAGGAAATCGTCAATGGTTTCAAAATGCTCAATGACCCGTTTATCCTTAAATTCAAATACTTTTTCTGAAAGTCCCTGCAGGAAATCGCGATCGTGGGAAACCAAAATCAANGTNCCNTCAAACTGAAGCANCGCTTCNTTTAAAACATCTTTAGATTTTAAATCCAAATGGTTTGTAGGCTCATCGAGAATGAGCACATTTACTGGCTCNAAAAGAAGTTTTACCATTGCCANTCGGGTTCTTTCNCCACCNGANAGCANTCCTACTTTNTTGTCAATATCGTCCCCGCTNAACATAAAGCGACCGAGNATATTTTTTATNTGTGTGCGGATATCNCCTTTGGCAACCTCATCCACNGTTTGNAAAACNGTAAGTTCCTTATCNAANAGCGCAGCCTGGTTTTGTGCAAAATAGCCCACTTTTGCATTATGTCCCAACGAACATTTTCCCTCAAAATCNATTTCGCCCATAATGGCTTTGATCATGGTGGATTTTCCTTCGCCGTTTCTCCCCACAAAACTTACTTTTTGCCCGCGGGAAATGCTCATATTGGCATCATTAAAGACTACGTGTTCTCCATATTTTTTAGTCATTCCCTCTACAACAACAGGATAATCGCCGCTGCGTTGTGCAGGTGGAAATCGCAATGCCAAAGCAGAAGTATCTATTTCGTCAATCTCGATTATCTGCAATTTCTCAAGCATTTTTTCACGGGAATTTACCTGATTTGTTTTTGAATATGTTCCCTTAAATCGCTCAATAAATTGTTGGGTCTCTGCTATAAATTTCTGTTGTTCCTCATACGCTTTCAATTGATGCGATCTTCTATCGGCACGTAATTGCAGGTAATGGCTGTAATTGGCTTTGTAATCATAGATACGCCCCATTGTAACTTCAATAGTGCGATTGGTAATGTTATCGATAAATTTTCTGTCGTGAGAAATAACGATTACGGCCTTGGCCTTATTAAGGAGAAAATCCTCAAGCCAGATTACAGATTCAATATCTACGTGATTTGTGGGCTCATCCAGTAAAATCAAATCTGGCTTTTGAAGCAGCAGTTTGGCAAGCTCAATACGCATACGCCACCCACCACTGAATTCTGAAGTTGGGCGATGCAAATCAATTCTTTTAAAGCCTAAGCCACGCAACGCCTTTTCCACTTCGGCCTCGTAATTTATTTCTTCCAAAGCATAATATTTTTCTCCCAATTCCGCCACTTTGGTTATGATGTTCATATAATCATCACTTTCGTAATCGGTTCGGGTTTCCAGTTCTTTGTTCAATCGGTCCATTTCGTCCCGCATTTCAAAAATCTGCCCAAAGGCCTTGGAAGCTTCCTCAAAAACGGTACAGCTGTCATCCGTCAATAAATGCTGTGGCAAATATGCAATAACGGCATCCTTTGGAGCACGAACGTTTCCGCGGGTGGGCTTTTGAACCCCTGCAATAATCTTCATCATCGTGCTCTTTCCAGCGCCGTTTTTTCCCATCAGCGCTATTTTGTCATTTTCGTTCACTACAAAGGAGACATCGCTAAAAAGTGTTTCACCACTAAATTCAACCGCTAAACTATCTATTGAAATCATATCAAAATTTTGAGGTTGCAAAACTATTAAAAAGAAGTGGATTACGATTACTTATAATCGTTTGTATAAATAGAAGTAAAAATTGCATTAGGTAGCTATCTTCGCACAACATTCACCCCTTCCAATTGAAAATCATTTTGTAAATTCACAAATCAAAATTTCTGTCCTAAATCACAATCGCCCTTAAATTCCTACGCAAACCTATGTGATCATTAATTTTAATCACTTAGCATGACATTGCATAGTTTTTTAACCAACCGTTTTTTAAGTTTAGAAGGTAAATTATACAGCGGCAACCTATCTGAAATACAGTTTAAAATTGAAGCCGCACTGGACAAAACCCAATCCTTGATTATTGATTTGGATTCTTTGGAAAGATTTGACCAAGCAGGAGCATACATGCTCTATATTGCCTCGGAAAAAGCACGGGAGAACAACAAGGAAATTATTCTTTTTTGCAGGGAAAACGTGAAGGTACAATCAATTTTCTCTATTGTGGGAATCCAATATTTCTCCAAGATTCCAAAAAACACCCTTACATCTACTTTTTAGATTATTCCCGTTTAAACTCTCAATTAATTCAAAAACCCGCACCATAACAGTGCGGGTTTTCTCAAATTAAGTGGGGAGAAATAAGCCATAAGGCTCAGGCCAAATATATAAAAAAATGTGATTATTTAACATCCTCATTTTTAAACACAATATTTAAAGCAAGTTATTTAGAAATGTGCCGTTAACGCAAGAATAAAATTTCTTCCAGCTCCGGAAATTCCAGAACTATATGGACGGTAACGCTGATCAGTAAGGTTTTCAATCCCACCGCTCACATCAAAGGTATCCGTTAGTTTATAAAGTGCCTTAAAGTTAAGCGTGTACCATGCAGGAGCATAGGGATCGCCATTTTCATCTAGGGCATAAATTTCCGTTTTCTCCTTTTCTCCTTGGGGCAGCTCATCAAAATCATACTTCCCTTGATAATTCACATTAAGCTCCATACGCAACTTATTTGCTTTATAATTTAAACGGGAAACCCCGAAAAACGGAGATGCATGTCGCGAAGTGCTTGTCTCTCCATTGTCCAATTCCTCTTCCCCTTTCTGAAAGTTTACATCTGTTGAAAACCCAAACCCCTTGGGCAATCTCACTTCAATTCCAGCCTGCACGCCATATACGTGCGCCACGGCTGCATTTTGAATTGCTTGCACTTGGCTCAGTTCGCCTTGATAGGTTATACTGTCCTGCCCATTTAGTTTGAAATCCCTGCGCACCAAAGCATCCTTTAGGGAAGTGTAGTACCCCGTAACATCTAATTTTACAACATCTTCAAAAACTTTCGCAATACCCAAATCAGCATTATAAGCGTATTCAGGTTTTAAATCTGGATTGGGAACAACGACGCTTCCCGGTTCCGAATCAAAAACCTTCCCAACGTCATCCACATTTGGCGCTCTAAATGCGCTTCCTAAATTGGCACTTATAACCCAAGAATCGTCTGGGCGATATCCCCCGCCAATACTTCCCGTGAGTGCACCGTTCTTTAAATTGGCTTCTGTGAAGGGAAAGGGGTAAAAAGTAGTGTCAAACTCAGCGTCCAGCAACACATAGTTGTAACGTGCTCCTGCGCTTAAAGTAAAATCATCCGTTACCTTAAACTCATCGGTAACATAGACCGCCAAGGATTGCCATTTGGATTTTGGATAACGCGCAGGCCCCATTTCAGAGATTTCTGTTGAAATATCTGTTAATTCTCCTTTGGAATTTACATCGTTCAGCACATACTCCACACCGTAAAAGAGGGTGTTCTTTTCCCCGGTACTTTTTATAAAATCCAAATTTGCGGAGTAAGCCCCCACTTCTTCGCTTTGGGTATTGCGCTCATTACTGTTAAAGGATCGGTCTATTCTGCTCTCCTCAAACCATTGGTGTGCCAAACGAAGACTCAATTGGTCAAAAACCGAATTATTTGCAGAATGATTTATGTTTAAATTGTTCATCATCCAAATCTGCGGGCCATAATCCCATTCGGCATAGCGGGCAGTGCCATTACGAACACGCGTATGCCTGTCATACCTTCCGTAAGGTGAAGTTTCCGAAAAATGGAAACCGTATTGAAAATCCCAACGCTCATTTGGCTGAAAGCGAATTTTCTGCATCATATTTATCTGCGAATAGGCCGAAGGAATCTGCAATAGCTTATCATCCTGCGAAATAACCACATCGGTGCTGTCCTGTCTTTGTACGTAATAATCCTTTATGTAATCTTCGGGCCCATGGCTTCCTTGCCGCAAATGGTCATAATCCCACGAGCTGATACTGGTTACGAATGCCCAATTTTTAAAACCAAGATTTACATCAAAATGCCCAGTTTTTTCGTTATTGGCGGAAGAATAGCGCACATTGGCTTTCCCTGTAACCAAGGGCGAATCGTTCAATGAAAGACGCGGGGTCAAGGTTTGAAAGCTCATTACCCCACCAATGGCGTCGCTACCGTAAATTACAGATCCAGGCCCGAAAAGCACCTCTGTACCCTCAATGGCAAACGGATCGAGATTAATTACATTTTGAAGATTTCCGGAACGGAAAATTGCCGTATTCATCCTAACCCCATCAACCGAATACAACAACCGACTTGTGGCAAAACCACGAATCATTGGGCTGCCACCCCCCTGTTGACTTTTCTGTACAAATACCTTCCCAGAAACACTCAATAAATCGGCTGCTGTCTGGGGGTTTTGAAGCGCCACATCCTTGGCAGATATGGAAATTATCTTTGAGGGAACATCATCACTATTCTGTCTCCATCGAGATCCAGAGATAACCACCTCGTCAAGATTTAGGTTTGAAATTTCAAGCGAAAGGGAAAACCCTTCTGCCTCCAACTCGTTATAACTTTTTACAACTGTTTTATAGCCAAGACTTCGTATTTCAATCTTTTCGGCATCTTTAAATGCTGAAATATTGGCATTACCTTTCGCATTTGTTGTAACATATAATTTTGAATTTGCGCTAAGGGTAACCAACTCCACCGGTTCGTTGGTCTGCGCATCTGTTATGGTGATGGTTTGCCCGTAGGAAGTTCCCACAATAGCCAACAATAGCCATAGCACGTATAGTTTTTTCATTTTAAAATATTTTTTTGATTGTTATTGTTTAGGTGTCAAAAAATAACACAATAAGATACACTTTCAATCAATCTTGAAAGCTGGTTAAATACTTAAGACATTAACAATACTTGGGAGGTGGTGAGGGTGGGCTTATGCGCATGGAAGTAAAATTGTCACTATATACGCTGTTTTCACTTATTTTACTTAAGCCTTCCAGGGCCTTTGCCTGCCACTCAAAAAGCTCTGAACAGAAAAAGGATTGAAAGTAGGCGTTTAAATACTCTTGGGTTCTTTGCTTGTCCTTGTCTTTATCAAATGTTTGTGCGACCAGCTGTTGCAATTTCCTATTAAGGGCGGTTTCCTCATAGTCCCACCAGCATCTGTAGTAAATTGAATCTCCTTTTATTTCTTTTGAAACAATATCGTACATCTGTCCATCATATTCAAACTCCTTTGAATGTTCCCACCGCAACTTTGTCTCAGCCTCTTCTTTTGAAAATTTCAGCAGCACCAATTCATTTTGGTCTATTCCCGCAATCATCTTCCATTTAATTTCACGTTTTAGTGCGGCTTTCTCAATATGAAATAGATACATGGTTGCCACTGGAGCGAACAATACTAACAGAAATGCTATGGCAAAAAGTCTTTTTTTCAACCTTAAGAATTATCGGAATTCAAATGTCGCAAAATTGAAAGTATTTGCGCAATCATTTTTGACATTTTATTGTTCAATAAAGTCTATATAAATACAAAAAAACCACCCGTAAGTAATGGATGGTTTTTCTATATAATTTAAAAAATAGCTTACTGAACGCTCAACTGNTTTACCGCAGTACCTTCGGTAGTAGTTATTTTCACTAAATATATACCNTTAGCAAGTGCTGAAACATCAAAGCTGTTGCTATTNGTTTCNATTAGCTTTTGCCCAGCTACACTATAAACTACAATATTTTCAACAGTTGTATTAATACTAACAGTCGATTTTGCTGGATTGGGATATAATACAATTTGAGAAAGAGCAATGTCAGTAACACTCAAGAATGGTTCAACTACAACGTCAAAATTGCAACCCGCAGTGTTTCCAGCATCGTCTGTGGCTTCAATAATTACATTGGTAGTACCTACGCCCACCATAGTTCCCGCAGCCGGAATTTGAAGTGTTGTAAAAGTAGTAGCACAGTTGTCAGTAATTGTAACCAAACCATCGCCCACGTAATCTGGAAGCTCATACATATCGTTGGAATCTGCCATTACAGTTTGTGTAGGAGGGCATAGTATTTCTGGAATTTCTGCATCTATTACAGTAACTGTAAAGGTGCAAGTGCTGGAATTACCTGAAGCATCTGTAGCTGTAAANTCTATAGTGGTAACTCCCACTGGAAANTCAGATCCACTAGCAAGGCCTGAAGTCTGAACCACTACCGGGTTAGGATCAGTATCATCAGTGGCAGTTGCAGGATCAAAAGTTACAATAGCGCCACAAATACCCCCGTCGTTGTCCTGTTCAATAACAGCTGGACAAGTAATTACGGGAGGAGTGGNATCAGGGGCTGTTCCGGTAATTACAAATGTGTCTACCGCAAAATCCTCATCTCCTGAATCAACCGAAACGGTCAAACGAAGGTCAAGAACAATACCTGTTCCTGTTATAGACTTGGTAAAAGCTTGAGCCGCATCTGTCAAAACTGTTCCATCACCCTCGCCATCAAAATCGGTATCTTCTCTAAAGTTACCGTTGGCAGTTCCACCACCACCGGTAAAATCGGCTCCTTCAAAAGCAATAAGGTTTTGGTAACCACCTCCGTCTATTTGATATTGCACCAAAATATAATCGGCATCATCAATATCTCCGGGAGAATCAAAAAATTCAGCAAATTCACCGCTGTAAGTAAGATCGGTAAATCCATCTATNTCAATTCCTGTCCAGTCAACTGTTATTGGCAAGGTAGCACCTTCCCCATCTAGATCCATGCCTGTTAAAAAACCACCTGTAAAACCTGTGTAGGCCTTAAGCTGGGTTGGTAGCGGTTCTCCGTTAAAATCCTCAACNACGGCAAGACCGAAGAAATCTCCAGCACCGTCAGAAAAGAAAGGGGTTGAAGTAACAAAACCACTATTATCATCAAAGGTTTCGTTCAAAACCTGCGCAGACGAAGTGGCAGCAATAAGTAATGTAAACAATAAAGTGTAAAATTTATTCATAATAATTTTTAAAGGTTAATACTTTTTCGGCGGCAAATATAGGATTGTATTTGTAGGAAATAAAATGATATTAATCAATTTATCGCTACCGAATAGCTAAGAAATTAATTGTTAAACAGATGCACTTTTCCCTTTTACCCTTCGCCAAAGTTTTTTGAAGATAACTACAACACCTAAACAAATAAAACCTACAATAAGCCCCACGGCAAATTCCAAAAGAAAGGATGGCAACGAAGGTAAGAGATGATGAAAGAAGTCTACATTGTGTACAAATATACCGCCCGATACCAATAATAAGGCTATGGTACCTATAACGCTTAAACTTTTAATAACTTTTGGAAGTGCTTGTACCAATAAATTTCCCAGCTTACGTGAAAAACTAGTTTCTGTCTTACTACGTTTTATCAATTTAAAACCCGCTTCATCCATACGTACAATAAGTGCAACAATACCGTAAACTCCAACCGTGGCAAGAATTGCAATAACGCTCACTACCATAATCTGGGTGCCTATGGGTTCTTCTACCACGGTACCCAAAGCTATAATCACAATTTCTAATGACAGGATAAAATCGGTCACAATTGCTGATTTTACACGTTCTTTCTCAATGGCTAAAATTTCACTTTCGGTAAGGCCTTCCTCTACAAATGATTCTTTAGCATGGGCGTGGGGAAAAAAGAACTCATATATTTTCTCTGCCCCTTCATAAGCCAGATATAATCCCCCTAATATTAAGATGATGGTCACTGCCCAAGGTAAAAAAGCGCTCAGCAAAAAGGCTATGGGCAGAATAATCAGTTTATTGAGAAATGAACCTTTGGTAATAGCCCAGAGTACAGGAATTTCCCGAGAAGAGGCAAACCCAGAGGCCTTTTCGGCATTCNCCGCTAGGTCATCACCCAAAATNCCAGCCGTTTTTTTGGCTGCCACTTTGCTCATCATCGCTACATCGTCCAACAGTGCAGCTATATCATCCAATATTGCGAAAATCCCTGATGCCATATATCTATAATTATATAAAAAATTAAAACCCCGTAAATTTAAATAAATATACAGGGTTTTATAAAAAGGTATTGGAAGAAAAAGTGTTTATTTTACTATCGTCAATTCATCAATAATATGACTTGCTCCTGCAAATTTGTCTATTAAAAACAGTACATAGCGAATGTCCACATTAATGGTGCGCTGCAGTTGGTCATCAAAAATAACATCACCTGCCATGGCCTCAATGTTTCCATCAAAAGCAAGACCTATTAACTCACCTTTACCGTTCAGTACTGGCGAACCAGAGTTTCCACCAGTAATATCGTTATCCGTTAAAAAGTTTACGGGCAAATAGCCATCATTATCTGCATATTGACCAAAATCTTTATTTTCATATAGGTCTATCAATTTCTGCGGCATATCAAATTCATCATCGCCCGGTTGGTATTTTGCAATAGTACCTTTCAAAGTTGTGTAGTAATTTTTCACAGCATCATTGCGCTTATCTTCTGGCAATGCAATTACCTTTCCATACGTTAAGCGCAGTGTACTATTTGCATCAGGATAGTATTTTGCGTCTGGATTCATCTCTCGCATTCCCTGTACCATCAAACGGTATGCACGCTCAAAGTCATTGTTCAATTGCTTTTCTTCTTCAGACTCATAGCGGTAGCGCTTCAGCAAATCTGTGGAAAGTTGGAACAAAGGATCATTCCGTAAAACTTCGGCATTGGGATTTGCCATAAAGGCTTCTACTTTTTCCTTTGATTGAAAAATACTGTTTTCAAAAGCGGTATTTAAATAGTCATTCCATCCTGCTTCACTTTTATTGTTGGCAGTAGCAATTCGCGCTAGCATAGGCGCAATATTTTCTGCCTTGGTGGAATAAAGCTTCAACTGTTCAGCAAGCACATCTTTTTCCAAAGGCATATATATACCCTCGTACAGATCGTTTATTTCAGCGTCCAATTGTGGCTTAACCTCAGCTTGTTTTGCTTCGTTTTGTTGTATGTAATAATCCAGTGCATTGCCCAATCGGTATGGAATGGTTGCCATACGAGTACGCAACAACAAGCCCAAGTAATTGTCATGTGCACTAGCCTTATTGGTATTTTTATAGTAGTTATTGATAACGGGTATCACATTGGCATATTTTTCATTGCCTTTTTTGGAGGCCCATTTCTGGAAAGCCTTTTCATCTTTTCGCTTACTTTCAGCAGTTTTGTGTTGTGTAAGTGCATCGATCATGCCTTGGCGGTTTTTCCAATAATTGGCAATAGAGGCATAACTGGAAGCATAATCAAGTTTTACTTGCTGATCTTTGTCCATATATTTCTTCATTACGTCCATAGAGGTTTTTGAAGCCTCCACCCAAGCTGGATACGCGTAATCTACGTTTTGCTGTATGCCGCCTGCGGGCATCCAACGGTTAGTTCTTCCAGGATATCCAAGGATCATAGCAAAATCGTTTTCCTCAAAACCTTTCAAACTTGTTTTTAAGTGGTATTTGGGTTTTAGGGGCACATTGTTTGGTGAATATTCCGCAGGGTTACCGTCCTTATCAGCATACACTCTAAAAAGTGAAAAATCGCCTGTATGTCTTGGCCATTCCCAGTTGTCGGTATCCCCTCCAAATTTCCCTATGCTTGCCGGTGGTGTACCTACCAATCGCACATCATTATAATCTTGGTAAACGAAGTAGTAAAACTCATTGCCCTGATAAAAGGATTTTACAGAAACAGTATATTTACCGCCCTCGTTATTTTCCTGCTCAATCTTGGCTATCTCACGGTTAATGGCTGCCTCACGCTCGGCTTCGGTCATGTTTTCGTTTACCTGTCCCAAGATGCGTTTTGAAACATCATCCATTCGCACAAAAAAGCGAACGGAAAGTTTTTTTGGTTTCAATTCCTCACCGAAGTTCCCTGCCCAAAATCCATTGGTCAGGTAATCGTTTTCTGCAGTAGAAAGCTCCGCAATGGCACTATAGCCACAGTGATGGTTGGTAAGCACCAAACCGCTATCTGAAATAATCTCTGCAGTACACCCACGGTTAAACTGTACTATGGCATCTTTAAGACTAGAATTGTTGATACTGTAAATTTCTTCGGGCGTAAGCTGTAGCCCCATTTTTTGCATATCGCGATAGTTCAATCGCTCAATATGCATCAAAAACCACATACCCTCATTGGCCTGAACAGGAATTACAAAGGCAGCAAGCAAAAAACAAAGAATAATTTTTTTCATTAGTAAAGGGAGTTTTTATTAGTAATAACGTGATAAAAAATAGCATTAGCGCTTAATCTATCGGCTGGNAAATATAGAATTATTGGTCTTTTATACTGCGTAATCGTTACTGAAAAGAACGATTTTAACTTTTTGTTAAGAGATAAAAGCGTTCCCCAGCCTGAAGGGANAGCCCAGCCCAAACTTGTTTAAGAAAACNTTCACTTTAGTGNAAGGAGTGAGTATACTCCCCACCCTGCAAGGGAGGGGTGGCTGCGAAGCAGACGGGGTGGGTTATTTTTTCACAATCCGCAAAACNCNACTNNCNTCCCCAACAANAANNTTCACAAAGTAATTCCCCGGGCTGAGCCCAGAAATATCAATTTGCTCGCGGTTACTATTTCCTTTGGAAGTAAGTAAGGTCTGCCCAAGTAAGTTCATAATCTCAATAGAAGAAATAGGCTCCTCAGCCTGAATATTCAGTATATCACTAGCAGGATTAGGATAAGCTATCACGTTTAAGTTTTCAAAATCAGAAACCCCTAACTCATCAACAAATCTGGTAAAAACAGTATTGGTAACAATAGCCGCATTAAAGTCAAAGTAAATATCAGCCGCGTTTGAAACTACATCATCCAACTGAACAGTTGATGCCGGTCTTACCTTAAACGCAACAAACCCTTGGCTTCCCTCGGGATCAGATGCCGCTGTGGGCAAGTTGATGTCGTCAAAAATAAAATCAATCTTTCCATTCACAAGCTGCGTTTCCATAGCGTGGCTGGCGTCCAAAACTTTTAATGTTGTCCAATCCAGCTTTTCATCCAACGCATCTTGAACACGAACATTGATGGCACTGGCAGTTCCCATATTCTGAAANCGNACNACNTAATGCANATACTCATCNGCATCNNCAATAAGCACNTGNTNGCCTTCCAGCACCTGCTTNTCGTTGNGNTCAAAACTGTTTACNGCNATTTGGTTTANCTGAAAAACATTNTCATCNGGTGCNGCATCNCCACTNANNGGATTNANNNTTGNNNTATANGGCANCACATCANCNNCNTNNACNANNGGAGGTTNGGCAANATNAAAAACCACTTCAATANTCCGTGTTTCAAAAGGANTTAGGCTGCTGTAATCCCAAGAAATTGTATTTCCGTTTATCGAAGTTTCCGCTGGGGTTGCTTCCACAAAAGTTACCAACGCCCCATCAAAATCAAGTTCCACATTGCCGCTGAGTTGTGTTGTACCTACGTTTTCATATACCAATTTATAACGCGCCTCAAACCCGGGGCGGGCAGCATTTAGTGGCACAAAAGTAACGGCAACGTCATTAGCGGTGGTTACAGGAGCAATACAAAAATCAGCAATCTCGGTTTGGTTAAAGCCTACAAAGGCATCCACTTCTTGCGCCGGACTTAAAGCAAAATAAGGCGAAAGTCCCAAAACGGTGGTGGTATAGGTATCCTCCGCCACAGTAAGGTTATAATCGCCTGTGTTTATAGTTGTGGTTGCAAAGTTGTTCGTACCATCCGTAGTATTCACAAGCAAGCCGCCAATCCCAGCATCGCCCCCATCGCAGCCGTTGTTTTCATCGTCGTAGGTTAAGGTGCCTGATATATGGTTTAGCTCGCCGTTGGCAATGGAGCAGTCTTCAATAAATGTGGTTAATGGTGGAATATCCATAAAGTTGGCTGTGGCGTATTGGGCATCTTCTACGCAGATAAATTGGAGGTTAGGGTTGTTTAGCAATGTCAGAGTTGGGTTGTTACAATTGCTATCAAAAACTTCATTGTTGCCGTTCTTTAAATTTATATATTCCAAAGAAATATTATTGCGCATACCAAGATTACAAAGATTAGAATTGTTAGATAAATCCAATTCATATATTTGTGAGTTCAACAAATTAAGAGATTCAATATTTATATTTTGGGTATTTAAATTTGTAAGTGGGCCATTAAAATAATAGAAGCTTATCAATTGATTGTTTTGAGAGAGATCAAGGTCTGTGATTTGGTCCCTACCCATTGTCAAAAGTTGAAGATTTGGATTAGATGTTAAATCTAATGCACTTAAATTATTTCCATCACATTGGAGAAAATAAAGATTATGGTTATTACTTAAATTTAAATTACTTACCCCACATTCCGAAATAGTTAAGAATCTAAGGTTAGGGTTTTGGGTGATATCTAAACTTCCAATAATATTTTTATCTGCGTTTAAATTTTTTAAATTATGATTATTTGTCACATCTAATGAAGTAAGTAAATTTTGCTCAACCTCTATAGTTTCTAAAACAATATTTTGAGATGTATCCAAAAATGTTAAAGAATTCATAGATGCATATAGTGAATATAACTCTATATTTTCGAACAAATCAATATTGGTTAAATTATTACTTATAATAGACAAGGTGTCTAAATTTAAATTTTGGGATGTATCTAAATTTGATAAATTATTACCATCACATATTAAAGTTCTTAAATCAATATTATTTGAGATATCTAATTCATTTAAATTATTATAACTACAGGTTAAAGTAACTAAATTCACAAATGCCTCAATTCCAGACATATTATGGATATTTTTTTGAGAAACAAATATAAATTGAACAGCCTCCGCCTCACTAACCTGTATCTCCCCATCTCCATTGGTATCAATAATCGGGTTATGGTTTAGCAACGCATTTTTAAAATTGGCATCGGGTATGTTTACTATCTGCGCACTGGCAAAAAAAGAAAAAAGTAAAGTTAGGGTGAGTAGTACGTGTTTCATTTATAAAAGTTTATGAGTGTAGGAATCGATGGGTTGATGAGCTTCTGGTTTAACAGGCACAATATATATATATATATATAT
>PAZL01000043.1 GCA_002715485.1 Aequorivita sp.
TAAGAAATAAAGTAGCAGTAAATTTTTCATGGTGATGGTTTTTATTGGTTATAGAACCAAAACTATCACAGTGTTCCCTTTTTAAATAATTACTTTGAGGGAAGAAGTTATTTGAGATAGGGAAAAGAGGTTATTGGTTATTAAAAAAAAACAGGCCCCACTATGAGGCCTGTCTTATCAACTAAATCTAATTATGAAAAGTAATTAGTTCTTAATCAGTTTATAGGTTCCCACTTCACCATTTCCGGTAATTTTCATAATATATGTTCCCGTAGCAAGGCTTGAAACGTTAAGTTCCATAGTATTTGCGTTATTGCTCATTTCAATTACTCTTTGGCCCAACATATTGAAAACAGTTGCTTTTTCTATAGCTGCTTGTGCTTTCAGATTTACTACATTATTTGTTGGATTAGGATAAAAACTGAAATCTTCAAGAATGTTTTCATCCACACCAAGTACGCTTGCATCTATAGTAATGTCAGTTATTCCTCCAGTATTCAATACAAAAACGTAATATGTTTGGTTTGCCAAAGTGAAAATAGAGGCCGATGTACCTGGGGCACATTGGTTAGAATTTTGGTCTACCCAAGTTAAATCTGCTTCTGTTGCATTTTCATCGGAAGCAGTATAGAACGTTACTGAGCTTGCCCCTGCAGGTGAAACAATAGTAGCATCTGCATTTCCGTCAACATTTGTGGTGAACTTATACCAAACTCCGTTTGCACCTGTTAGATCACACCCAGCTGGGCTTCCATTTTCAGTGGTAGCTGCAGGCATTGCAACCGCAGTGTCTGTGTATGGGAAACCTACTTGGTCTACATCAATCGCGTTAACAATCATATCATTTGGTGGTGGTACTGGGGCACAGTCAACATTTAATGTGAAGTTTCCGGTGGCATTGTCGAATCCGTGAACCAATATATAGTAGGTGGTATTGCCATCTCCTTGAAATGACACTTCAGATTGCAGACCACAGCTATCATCGTTTGCAGTTTCACATACCAAGGCACCACAAGTTCCTGAGTAAACGGTTAATTTACTGTCAAAATCAGTACCAGCACATAAGGAAATGGTATAGTCTGTAATTAAGCCACTAGTATCGGTAAATTCATACCAAACACCCGGAGCGGTAATAGACACCCCGCCACAGTCGGGGGCAGAAGCATCAACAGTGGCATTTACGGTTGTTCCGGTTACGGTTTCGCCACAAGCAATAGGCAAGGCGTTTTCGCACTCGTCATTTACAGCTAGGTCTTCACAAGATACTTCCAATGTAAAGTTACCTTCGTTTGAAGCGTAACCTTCAATCATAATGAAATAGGTAGAAGTTCCATCAGAGAGAAAAGTAACTTCGGATTGTGCTCCACAACTATCGTCATTGTAAGCCAATTGATTGGAAAGATCACAATTATCGTAAATTCTTATTAGAGAATCGTAATCTGTTCCGTTACATAAAGAAATTGTTACAAATTGTGCGATTCCTGTACCAGTATAGCTAAAAAATTCATCGTTAGCTGCGTTTCCACCAGAATCAGTATCATTTATTGTTTCACCCGTAACAATATCGCCACATGCAAGGGCTATTGCACCGCTACAATTGTCGTTTCCATTATTGAAAATATTATAATGTGAAAAATACACATCGTAATTTCCTGTAGTGCTAATAATATCTTCTGATACAAATGGATCAAAATCTACATCTGCACTTCTAAATCCTCCTGTAGTAAGTATTTCATTATTATTGTTAAAAAACAATTGAGGATTAATCTCAACATTGCTGCCGCCAATAGTCCAATGGTTTAAATATTGACCCGATGTGGTCAATTCCAAAAGGAAATTATCTGAATTACCATTAGAAGTAGTTAATTCCTCAGCAGCACTATTATCAAAATCGGTTGTTCCACTAAATTGACCTGTTGCATATAGATTGCCGTTAAAGCCTTCTTTTATATCATAAAAATTTTCAAAATTTGTGCTATCACCTCCTAAAACATAACTATAATTATAATTTCCATCGGTATCAAATTTGCTTAAAAAGGCATCAGAAAAACCTAAAGACACAAAAGTATTTACACCTGCACTAGGGTCTAAATCTACTGTTCCAATAAATTCACCTCCCAAGTAAATTCCTGATGGAAGGTTTTTTATTGTACTTGCAAAGTCATTACCTGATCCTCCAAAGGAGTTACCCCAAATAAAATCGCCATCAGCGGATAGTTTTGCCATAAACATATCATCATTCCCATTGGAGGTGAAGGGTGCCGTTCCGGCATTTGGGTCAAGATCAACGGTGTTTCTGAACCTTCCGGTTAATAATAGATCTTCATTTGTATCAAATTCCATATCTACAACTTGTACTATACCGGTGGATGCAAATGTTTTTACCCAAACAAAATTACCATCAGTATCTAATTTTAATAAAAAACCATCTGTGGAAGCTCCGCCATTTGTTGACAAAATAATTTCTTCCGCAACAGGATCTGGATTAAAGTCGGCATAGTTGAAAGAACCTCCAATATATACATTTCCCGCGCTATCTACTTCAATACTTTTGGAATCTTCATTAGCAACGGCAGCGGGATTACTCACTTGTTTTGCCCAAACAAAATCACCATTACTGTCCAATTTAATAATAAAGCAATCACGGCTTAAAAATGGCGCCAACTGCTCTAAAAGATAAACTCCCGGTCCTGGATCAGCATCAAAAGCTAAAGCACCAGCTCCTTGAAAATAGCCAGTTATATAAAGATTATCGTTAGCATCAACGGCTACATCTATAGCAACGTCATCTGCAGCACCACCAAAACTTTTTACCCAAATTGGGTTACCATCATTATCGTATTTGGCCAAAAAGCCATCAGCGTTTCCTCCAGCCCAAGTTACCGTAGTGCTGCCTACAGTTATTGTGCCTGAATAGATTCCGGCGGCATACACGTTTCCTTGACTATCCATGGCCGAACGGTATGGAATTTCAATAGAAGTGTCACCAAAAGTTGATGTTCCAAAATACTCCTGAGCATTAGCAATGGTGCCCAAAAGCAACATTGACAACAAAAGCATTGATTTTGTAATTGTTTTCATTTTCACTCTTTTTAGTTAATAATTAATGTTAATTTTTGATATTAAATTCCAAGCCTATCCCACGCACACTGTCTATACTAATGTTTGGATCGTCCTGAAGCCTTTTGCGCACACGTGTAATGAAAACATCCATACTTCTTCCTGAGAAAAAATCTGTTTTATTCCAGACATGCTGAAGAATATCTTCGCGCTTAATGAGTTGGTTTCTGTTTGAATATAAATAATAGAGTAGTCTAGCCTCTTTTTCAGTAATTTTTTGAATTGTTTCCTTAAACTGTAATTCAAGTTTTGAAGGGTCAAAATCATACTTTCCAATTTTGATGATTTCGCCCTTTGGCAAATCCTCCCTCGCGGTTTGCTGTTGCGTAGTGCGGGCTATAATGTTTTTTACTCTAAGAATTAATTCTTCAGCCTCAAAGGGTTTTACTATATAATCATCTGCGCCAAGTTTCAATCCTTTTATGCGATCTTCCTTTGTTTTGCGGGCAGTGAGAAATAGAAAGGGTACTTCTGGGGTAACTTCAATAATTTTCTCAGCAAGGGAAAAACCATCCATTATGGGCATCATCACATCTAGAATACAGATATCAAAATCTCCATTGTTAAAGACCTCAAACCCTTCCATACCATCTTTGGCCCAAGCAACCGAAAATTTATTGAGTTCCAAATATTGTTTCAACATTGTACCGAAATCCATATCATCTTCGGCTAAAAGAATTCGTATCATGATATAGGTATTTTGATGGTGAACACTGAACCTTTGTTGGCTTCGCTTTTTACAGAAATATTTCCGCCGTGCGCATTAATGATTTGCTTTGTATAGTACAATCCCAGACCTAAGCCTTTATAGTTATGGGTATCTTTTTCACTGACTCTGTAAAATTTCTCAAAGATGAATTTTTGATATTTTGGGGAAATACCTATCCCATTGTCCTTAACGGAAATATAATGTGTGGAATCAAGCTTGTCCACGCCGTAATCTACTGTTAATTTTGTTCCACCATATTTTATGGCATTGTTCAAAAGATTGATAATTGCAGTGCTTAAATAAAACTTATCAGCATGAATAGGTAAGCCCGTACTCTCAATATTTCGATTAAGTGTTATATCTGGAGAGACAATGGACAGCATATAGTCGTCCAGCATTTCATTTAAAAAAACACTACCATTGAAATCTTCTTTTGAAAGCTGTATTTGCTTGTAGCCAAGACTGCTTTGAAGTACTTGGTCTATCAGCTTTTGAAGCCTTGTATTTTGCCTTTCAATAATTTTAACCGCTCCATCGGCAATTTCCTTATTTCCGTTGGCATGCTCGCTTGTTAATGTTTTGGTAGCAAGCGCAAGCGTAGAAAGTGGGGTTTTAAGCTCGTGGGTTATATTGTTTATAAAATCGGTCTTTATTTCTGCAAGCCTTTTTTGCTTCATTAAATTTTGAATGGAATAGTACAAAAGGCTAACAACAAACAAAAAAAGTAAACTCGACAAAATAAGTAATCCCGAAAGTTCCTTGAGCATAATATTGCTCCAGTCAGAGATATTCATATATATGCTGGACTGAAAATTGAGTTTTATTGGGGTTTGATCATCCTGCCAAGTACTGTTATTGATAAGAAGTCCGTCGCTCGGCGCAAAATTTTCTCCCAAAAGGATTATCGTATCATTTGTTTCATCTGTACTATAGATCTCGTTTTTATTTCCCAATGAATCCGTAAGTGTTATTGAGGTAAGAACTTTTTTAATTTTCAGATTATAATTATCCTTTGACAATCCATCATTAAATAATTTTAGAAATTCTGGATTAATTTCTTGGGTTTTCTCACGAAGTTTTAAAAGTAAATCTTCTCCTTCTAAATTTCCTTTTTCATAAGCTACCAGATTTTCAAGAAAGTCTGTCCTATAAAGCCACATTATTGAATCCAACTCTTTGGTATTATATACCTTGGCAATTGCATTGCGGGCATCTATGGTATAAGTTTTCTTTTTGAGCTCGTATGTATTATAAATAAGATAACCCTGAATGCCAATAAGGGCGATCAAGGTAATAATGGAGATAGCTACTAAACCTTTAAATTTTAATTGCATGGCGTAAAAATATTCTTTAACTGAAAAGTTAATACAATTTTTTACACCGTTAACTTAACGTTAACCTAGAATATAATTTTTAATATGCTTGATTTAAAGGAATTTAGATTTCAGTTCAGCAGTAGGTATCATACAGCTTTCCTTTTTGCCAAACCATTTATAGCGATTTTTTGCAATATAATCGTACACTGCATTTCTGATGAATTTTGGCACAATCATAAACCCAAAAAGTAGGGGGTAGGCGCCAGAAAGATTTTTGGCGATATGAAGTGCCGCAGAAGATTTTTCGTAATGTTTTTCTCCATCTATAAGAATGATGGAGTCTACTTTTGTAGTATCTATTTTAAATTTAGAAGTAAGTTTCTGTCCAATTTCACTCTGTAAAGCCGCAAATTTGAAAACATTTTTATTATCGCGTTTAATTATATAGGTTACCGCGCCATTGCAAAGATTGCAAACACCGTCAAACAATATTATTTTGTGACTTTTATTCATAAAAAATTCTCAACCACGCTCAAAGAGATAATTCTCAGGTTGAACAGTTAAGACCTAATCAAACCTTTTCCAATTCTTCCAAACTCACATTGGTAGTAAACATTCCGTAATTGACAATGGCTTTGTTTTTCTCAATGGTATCAATCGTGCCGATTGCCCGGCCGTCAATCATGCGTACTCTGTCGCCAATTTTAAGTGTAACTTTCGGTTTTGGCGGAGGTAGCTTTTTAGCCTTCTCCTTTTCCTCTTTTTTTCGTTCGCGGATTACTTCAACCTTTTTTTCAACTTCTTTTATAATTTTTTGCTCCTTCGCTTTTACGGCTTTTTTAGCTTTGGGAGCAAGTTTTTTTCGCTTGCTGTTCTCTATCATAACAAGCTTCATCAACTCATCAATCAATTGCTTTTTTTGCTTGTTGTTAAAATATTTTTCGGAAAGTACATCAACCTTTTTCCCCAAGCTTATAAGCTTTTGATTGGCGTCAAACAGTTCCTGATAGCTTTCCAGCTTTTCCTGAACGCGTGCATTTACTTCTTCCAATTGTTTGCTTTCCAAGCGCGCTTTCTGTTCTTCGGTCTTTAAGGACTCTGAAGTTTTGCGAAGGTTTGATCGCTCTTTTTGAAGATTGGCAATCGTTTTGTCAAAACGCACTTTGCCTCGTTCAATCTTCTTTTTTGCTTTGTTAATCAAACTATACGGAATTCCGTTTTTTTGTGCCACCTCAAAGGTGTAACTGCTTCCAGCTTCACCCAAATGCAGTTGGTACAATGGTTCCAACGACTTACTGTCAAACTGCATATTCGCATTAATTGCGTGCGGAAGTTCGTTTGCCAGCAATTTCAGATTTGTATAATGGGTTGTAATTATTCCAAAAGCTTCCCGTTCATAAAAAACCTCCAAAAACGTTTCGGCCAAAGCCCCTCCGAGTTCGGGGTCGCTTCCCGTTCCAAATTCATCTATCAAAAAAAGCGTTTTGTCATTGCATTTTTTCAAGAATTGGTTCATCTTTTTTAAACGATAACTATAAGTGCTGAGGTGATTTTCTATGGATTGGTTATCCCCAATATCTGTCAATACTCTTTTAAAAAAACACATTTCACTTTGCGGTTCAGCCGAAATCAACAATCCGCTTTGAAGCATAACCTGCAAAAGTCCAACGGTTTTTAGCGTAATGCTTTTACCGCCAGCATTGGGTCCTGAAATAACTATAATGCGTTTGGCGGGCTCCAGTTCAATGCTCTGCGGAAATGTTTTTTCCTTTCTTTTATTGTTTGAAACCAACAGCAGTGGGTGATATGCCTTTTGAAGTGAAATCTTTTTTTCTGAAACGATAATGGGCAATACACCATTTATTTTTAAGGCGTATTTTGCTTTGGCATAAAGTACGTCCATCGATATCAAATAATCTTGGTAGCTTGCCAAAAGTTCGGCGTGCGGACGTACAAATTCAGTCATTGCTTTGAGAATACGCTTTACTTCTTCATCTTCTTCATACAAAAGATTGCTGAGCTCGTTAGCGTATTCAAGCGTTTCCTGAGGTTCAATATAAACGATGCTTCCCGTTTTTGAGCTCCCCAAAACAGCCCCTTTCACTTTTTTGCGGTGCATCGCTTTTACGGCAAGCACTCTTCTGTTTTCAACTACAGATTCGCGGATTTCATCTAAATAATCGCTTTGGGCGTATTGCGATAGCGCTTTGGTAAAAGAGGAATTAATTTTACCCTTTACCACATTCAAACGCCGACGGATAGCTCCCAGTTCTGCGGATGCTTCATCTTTTATTTCGCCGTATTTGTCTATTCGCTTGTTTATTTCTTCGGAAATGATTGAAGTGTAATTTACCTCTTCCGAAAAGGAATTTAGGTGAACATAGAATTCCTCATATTTTTTAAAGAATTTTAGAAGTATTCTAGTAGTTTCAGAAATNGAAAGAATCTTTCGNAAACCCGAAATTTCCAAACTGCTATTTTCAATTTCAAGCAAACGCAGTTCTCGAAAAANAGGGTCAAAACCGTGGTTTGGAATTCGGTTATCACCATCAAATGAAGCTGTAAANTCTTTTACACGCTGTAATTCTGGCTCAATTTCATCAAAGTCCTGAAAAGGAGTTATTGATAATACTGCTTCGTTCCCCGGTTCAGTTACACAAAATTCCGCAACTTGCCGCAAAACTGAAGGAAATTCCAGGTCTTCTAAAGTTTTACTATCAATACGGGCTTTCCGTTTTATTTCCATTAATTTTACTTTTTCAGCAATCATACAAAAGTAACAATAATGCAGGTAACAATCGAGCCGGGTTGGAAGGCTATTTTAAAGGAGGAATTTGAAAAACCTTATTTTAAAAATTTGGTAGAATTTGTAAAATATGAATATAGTTCAACTAAATGCTTTCCACCTGGAAAGCAAATTTTTTCGGCTTTTGAACATACTCCATTTCAGAAAGTGAAAGTTGTAATAATAGGGCAGGACCCTTATCACGGACCGGGGCAGGCACATGGCCTTTGTTTTTCAGTAGGTGAAACTGTTGCAGTTCCGCCTTCACTTAAAAATATTTTTGAAGAAATAAGGACTGATATTGGCACACCAATACAAAGTAATGGAAATTTGGAGCGTTGGGCAGATCAAGGAGTTTTACTTCTAAATGCAACCTTGACTGTTAGAGCACACCAAGCGGGAAGTCATCAAAATAGAGGATGGGAAAAGTTTACTGACACTGTAATAGAAAAGCTATCAAAGGAACGGGAAGGATTGGTTTTTATGCTTTGGGGCGGACCTGCCAAAAAGAAAGGGGGAAAGGTTGATACTTCGAAACATTTGATATTGACTAGTGGGCATCCTTCGCCATTAGCCGCAAATCGGGGTTATTGGTTTGGAAACAAACACTTCAGTAAAGCTAATGAGTATTTAACAAAAAATGGTAAAGAACCAATTAAATGGTAAATTACCGTTGAAATAATAAAGAATAGAACGGGGAGAAACTTTCTATTCTTCTTCTGGTACTTCGGGTTCTGTAGCGTCGTTGCAGCTAAACTGCAATAGCAAGAAGTTTGTGACTAACAACGCCCCCAAAACGATTAAAAAAGTAGTCATAATACTTGATTTTTATATTAAGAAGATGCAGGTTGCACCGCGGGGTTGCGTAAATATTATGATTTTTTTTAGAAATTATGTAAGATGCTGGTTTCCTGAATTTTATTTTCAATTAAATCCAGTTCAACAAGTTTTTGCTGAATATTTTTCAGTTCTTTAGATGTTAATTGTCTATCACTCCATTCGGTAAGAGAAAGCCATTCGCGTACATCTTCTATTTTTTGACCGTAGCGTTTCGCAATCATTTCATCAATACCTTCCAAATTCTTGAAATTTTCAGTTACACCATTAATTATTTTTAGTATGGATTGTATAGATTCTGATTCGTTTTTCAAAACGTCATTGCGCACAGCAATAACAAAGCTAGGCCAGGGGGTAGGGGATTCTCCCACCAAACGGAAGGTACCATTGTCAACGTAAGGTTTGGTCATAAATTTTTCCCACATAAAGTAATCGCCTTCTCCTTTTGGAAGTCCTTCCAAAGCTCCCTCTAAGTCTTTAATCACTTTAAAATTCAAGTCATTTTTTAAATCCCATTCATTATTTTCAGCGTTTACAAAAGCCATCAAATGTGATCCGGAACCGAAACGACTAATTGCTGCATCAGTTCCTTTTAAATCTGATACAGTTTCATAGGTCGAAGCCTTGGCTACGTGAATACCCCAAAGCAAAGGAGATTTTACAAAAACCTGGACAATTTTGGAATTATTACCATTAATAATATCACGCACTATTCCTTCGGTAAGGATTACAGCCATATCAATTTCCTTATCCCGCAATGCCCGAGCCATTTGTCCAGTGCCCCCCGGATAGTCCTTCCAGCGAAGATTGATTCCTTTTTTTTGAAATTCTTTATCGCGCAGGGCTATGTACCAAGGCAAATTGAAATGTTCTGGCACACCGCCAATTAAAAAATTTTTCATTCCGTAATTTTTCCCAATGTGTATTGAATAAGTGCATCGATGGTTTTAGATGCATCTTTACTAAAAGTTCCCGAAGCACGGTTAGCAATGATCGCGTTCATTGACAGGGCGTGATGGCCCAAAAGTTTTGCCATCCCGTACATGGTAGCCGTTTCCATTTCTAAATTCGTAATCTTTTTCTTTTTATAGCGGAAAGAAGTAAGTTTTTCATTGAGGCTTCCATCCCGTAACGGAGCCCGAAGTACACGACCTTGTGGCCCATAAAAGCCAACATTGGTAATGGTGATACCTTGCTTTGTTTTTTCTGAAGTAAATTTTTCCAACAAAACCTTATCAGCTTCAACGGCATATGGAACAGAATTATCTGGGTTCCATTGGGTATGGTCTATAAATGCCTGTGCAAAATCGCGATTGAATAGTTTATCCGTTTTGGCGTAATAGTGCATCACATTGTCCAGGCCAATACCAAGTGTACTTATTAAAAAACTATCTACTTTTACATCAGGGGTTAAACCTCCCGAAGTTCCGATTCTAATTATGTTAAGTGATGTGAGCTTTTTTTTTGCCTGTCGCTTTTCAAAATCGATATTTACCAGAGCATCCAGTTCATTAAAAACAATATCAATATTATCGGGGCCAATTCCTGTAGAGATAACACTGATTCGTTTTCCTTTGTAAGTTCCCGTATGGGTTTTGAATTCGCGATGTTCAGCGGTAGTTTCAATAGTGTCAAAATATTTTGAAACCATTTGCACACGGTCAGGATCACCCACTGTGATAATAGTAGGGGCCAATTCTGAAGGGGCAAGGTTCAAATGGTATATCTTGCCTTCTGGGGTGAGTATAAGCTCAGAGTCTTCAATTTTCATCATTATATAATTTTATCCGCCCACACGCTTCACCTTAAAACCCTTGTCCTTTAAAAACTGCATGATTTTATCCCGATAATCGCCCTGTATAATGATTTGTTCATTCTTGAAACTTCCGCCAACGCTCAAGAGTTGTTTTATTTCTTTTGAAAGGATTTTAAAATCACTGTCGGCACCATTATATCCCTCTATAATTGTGATGGGCTTTCCTTTACGTTTTTCGTATTTGCAAAGTAAGGGTTCGTCTTGCAACCAAATGAAGGACTCCTCTTTTTCTACTGGAACTTCACTGGGCGTATGATCTGGGAAAAGATTTTTTAGTTGGTCTTCTAAAGATTTCAAGGTTTCAGTTTTCAGGGTTAACTGCATACTGCCACTGGCATCTGCTTACTTTTTAATCAGCCCAATCTCCACCAAACGTTGGTGCAGAAATTCACCAGCGGTAATGTCTTCATAGGCTTTTGGGTGTTCTTCATCAATACATTCTTCCAGGCAGTTCAATTTCATATCACTGCGCGGATGCATAAAGAAAGGAATAGAATAGCGAGGGCTACCCCATTCTTCACGTGGTGGATTCACCACACGGTGAATGGTTGATCGAAGTTTATTATTGGTATGCCTTTCAAGCATATCACCTACATTAATAACAAGTTCATCTTCGTTAGGAATTGCATCAATCCATTCGCCATCCTTACGCAACACTTGCAGACCACCTGCTGAGGCTCCCATCAACAATGTGATTAAATTTATATCTCCATGAGCTCCCGCACGTACTGCGCCTTTTGGCTCTTCAGTAATAGGAGGGTAATGGATGGGGCGAAGAATGCTATTTCCGTTTGTGGCCCAATGGTCAAAATAAAATTCATCCAAACCAATGTAAAGTGCAAGAGCGCGAAGTACATAAATCCCTGTTTTTTCTAACATTCTGTAGGCTTCCATACCTGTGTGGTTAAAATCGGGCAATTCTTCAACTTGTACATTTTCTGGATATTCTTCAGTTAGGTTCGCATCTGCTGCAGGCTCTTGACCAAAGTGCCAAAACTCCTTTAAATCTCCTTCCTTTTTACCCTTTGCATGTTCTTTTCCAAAGGAAATATAACCGCGCTGCCCGCCTAGACCTTCAATTTCATATTTTTCCTTTATCTCCAATGGTAGCGCAAAAAAGCTTTTTACTTCCTTGTAAAGTTCATCAACCAAATCATCACTGAGGAAATGATTTTTCAATGAAACAAAGCCTATATCTTCGTAAGCAGAACCGATTTCATCTACAAATTTCTGTTTTCTCTTTGGATCTTCGGAAAGGAAGTCTGCTAAATCTACGCTGGGTATATTATTCATTGCAATTAGTTTTAAAGCTACAAAGATACCAAAATGTGGAAGTTTTTCCACAGCTAAATTTTGTTATAATAATCCGTATTAGAAATGCTTTTTTTCTACTTTTGAATCTTCAAATATTAAAAATGAAAGCTGAAACAACCCCACATATTTTCTTTGATTATAATAGAAAAGATCTTGACGATAAAACTTTACTGAAACTCTATCGCGGCATGTTAAAACCGCGTATGATAGAAGAAAAAATGTTGATCCTATTGCGGCAAGGAAAGGTTTCAAAATGGTTCAGCGGAATAGGGCAGGAGGCCATTTCAGTAGGTATTACGGCGGTTTTGGATAAAGATGAATACATTCTGCCCATGCACCGAAACCTAGCAGTTTTCACTATGCGAGAGATTCCCTTGAATCGCTTGTTTTCGCAATGGCAGGGAAAAGCGAATGGTTTCACCAAAGGCCGCGATAGAAGTTTTCATTTTGGAACACAGGAATTTCACATTGTAGGAATGATATCGCACTTGGGGCCGCAATTTGGCGTTGCCGATGGGATCGCACTGGCAAACAAGCTTAAAAAGAACAATAAAGTCTGTGCGGTATTCACAGGCGAAGGAGGTACCAGCGAAGGCGATATTCACGAAGCTTTAAATGTGGCTTCCGTTTGGCAACTTCCAGTACTTTTCTGTGTTGAGAATAACGGCTATGGCCTTTCAACTCCAACGAATGAGCAATATAATTGTGAAAATATAGCCGACCGTGGCAAAGGTTACGGAATGGAATCCCATATTATTGAGGGCAACAATATTTTGGAGGTTTACACAAAATTGAAAGATTTGTTAGAAAGTATGCGTACAAACCCTAGACCGATTCTTTTAGAGTTTAAAACTTTTAGGATGCGTGGCCATGAGGAGGCAAGTGGCACAAAATATGTTCCTACAGATTTGATTGATGAATGGGGCTTGCGCGATCCGCTTTTAAACTTCGAAACATATTTATTGAATGAAGGAGTTCTTTCCGAAGAAAAAATAGAGATTTTTAAAAATGAATTTAAACAGGAGATAGATGAAAATCTCGATATTGCTTTTGCTGAACCAGAGATAGAGTTTAACGAAACCAATGAATTAAATGATGTTTACAAAACATTTAATTATGAGAAGGTTAACGAAGGTTCGAAAAAAGAAAATATAAGATTGATTGATGCCATTTCACAAGGCTTAAAACAATCCATGGAGCGCCACGATAACCTTGTAATTATGGGACAAGATGTAGCAGAATATGGTGGTGTTTTTAAGATTACGGAAGGTTTTGTAGAGCAGTTTGGCAAAGATCGCGTTCGTAATACGCCTATTTGTGAATCAGCAATTGTCTCAACAGGAATGGGACTTTCCATTAATGGCTTTAAAGCTGTTGTGGAAATGCAATTTGCTGATTTTGTAACCTCTGGATTTAACCCAATCATAAATTATCTTGCAAAAAGTCATTACAGATGGAATGAAAAAGCAGATGTAGTTGTACGCATGCCCTGTGGCGCGGGTGTTGGTGCTGGGCCATTCCACAGTCAAACAAATGAAGCTTGGTTTACACACACCCCTGGCTTAAAAGTAGTTTATCCAGCTTTTCCGTACGACGCCAAAGGACTGTTGGCAACCAGTATTGAAGACCCCAATCCGGTGATGTTTTTTGAACACAAAGCACTTTATAGAAGCATACGCCAAGATGTGCCGACAGATTACTATACCATACCACTCGGAAAGGCTTCACTCTTAAAAGAAGGGAAAGATGTTTCTATTATTACATATGGGGCAGGAGTGCATTGGGCATTGGAAACGCTAGAACAAAACCCCGACATTCACGCAGACCTTATTGATTTAAGGACGTTGGTTCCTTTGGACACGGAAGCAATATATAGTTCTGTAAAGAAAACAGGCAAGGTTATAATTTTACAAGAAGACTCGATGTTTGGAGGGATTGCATCAGACATTTCTGCTTTGGTGACAGAAAATTGTTTCGANTTCTTAGACGCTCCAGTTAAGCGTGTTGCGAGTTTGGAAACACCTATTCCTTTTGCCGNAAATTTAGAATCTGGTTATCTTCCTAAAGAAAAATTTAAAGAAANCCTACAACAATTGCTGTCTTACTAATAATTTAACATTCCCTGTTAAACTTTAGATAAAGGCAATTGAAACGTTAAAATTGTTAATTACTTTAGTAGCATACTAATCATTAAAACTACTTATTATGTTACGTTGGATCATTATTTTTCTAGTTATTGCAATTATTGCAGCAATTTTTGGATTTGGTGGCATTGCAGAAGGTGCTGCTGATATCGCAAAAATCATCTTTTACATTTTTATAGTACTATTAGTACTTTCATTGCTGTCAAGATTATTCAGAAGATAATCCTTATTTGAACAATTCAAAACTAATTTAAACTTTATGAAAAAATTCCTAATTCTGGCTGTAATTGCAGCCACAACCCTCGCTTGCGGTACACCCAAGACCGTTCAAGAATCTCGAAAAGTAATCAAGGGATACTGGTCATTGGACAATATAACCTATGATTCTTCTGGAACCTTTAATGTAACTTTATTCAATGATACATCATCAGAATGTATGGAAGGAAGTTCTTGGCGGTTTATTCCTAACAACAATACAGGTAATTATAACATAGATAATCCTAATTGCCCTACCGGTGAACGTAATTTTATTTTTACCATTCAGGAAATAGACCCAACATCGGGCTTATACGATTTCCTTCTAAAACCTACCAACGCCAAAGGTAAATCAGATACAAATGCTGGTTATAGATTACGCTTGGCTCAGCTAAACGATTCGTCTATGCGCTGGGAACAAACTGTAAGTTTGGATGGTAAGCCATTTAAAATAAATATGAACTTTTCTAAAATTCAAGATTAAAAATTATGAAGACATTTTTTAAACAAACCGCATTAGTTGCTTTAGCTTTTATATTTGTTATCAGTTTAGCGAGTTGTGAAGCTACCAGAAATGCCAATAACAAACAGAAAGGTGCTGTAATTGGTGCCACTGGAGGAGCAATTCTTGGTGCAATTATTGGAAATAACGTTGGAAAGGGAGGAAACGGAGAACTGGGTGCTGTAATTGGTGGAGTTGTTGGTGGCGGTGCCGGAGTACTTATTGGTGCCAAAATGGACAAACAAGCCCAGAAAATTGAGCAAGAAATCCCCGGTGCTCAAGTTGAAAGAGTTGACGATGGTATAGTTGTTACCTTTGATGAAAATAGTGGTGTTTATTTTGATACAGCCAAGTATAATATAAACTCCGCATCGCAGGCTACACTAGACAAGTTGGCAAATATATTAAAGGAATATCCAGATACCAATGTATTGGTTGTAGGTCATACCGACAGTGTAGGCGCTGATGAGATGAATATGACACTTTCAAAAAATAGAGCACAAGCCGTAACCAACTATTTCACTCAAAATAAAGGATTAAGCCCTTCAAGATTTACCACAAATTGGTATGGTGAAACAGCTCCAGTTGCAGATAATTCAACTGCAGAAGGTCGCGCAAAAAACCGCCGTGTTAACCTTGCTATCGTTCCTAACGAAAAAATGAAACAAGATGCCCAAAATCAGGCAGGCGAATAAAAATTATATTCAATTTTATAAATCCCGCACCAATTTTGGGCGGGATTTTTTTTAGTTTTAAAAGAAAATGACAAACAAAAACAAGTGGGATGTGATTGTAATTGGAGGAGGGCTTGCAGGCCTTACCACAGCATTGCATCTTGCCGTCAATAATTTTTCAGTTTGTCTGGTTGAAAAAAATAAATACCCCAATCACAAAGTATGTGGAGAATATGTGAGTAATGAAGTATTACCATATTTAAAATCTCTTGGAATTGACCCAATTTCAGTAGGGGCAAAGTATATTTCCAAATTTGAAATCACCGATACAAAGGGAAACCCTATAAAAGCCACCTTACCACTCGGTGGTTTTGGAATTAGCCGCTATACGTTTGACAATTTGCTTTTTGAAGCCTTAAAAAATAAAACTGATATTTTTTTTGAAACTGTTGAAAAAGTAATTTTTGAAGAAAATCAATTTCAAATAACTACCCAAAACAAAACGGTTCTATTTGCAGATTTTGTAGTTGGAGCTTTCGGAAAAAGATCAAATATTGATGCTTTTTTAAATCGGAAATTTATGCAGAAGAATTCGCCTTGGCTTGGCATAAAGGCACATTATGATTATGATTTTCCCGATGATACCGTTGCCCTGCACAACTTTAACGGAGGTTATTGTGGTTTGAGCAAAACTGAAACGGGAGCTGTTAACGCCTGTTATTTGGCAACTTTCAAATCTTTCAAAAAATATGGAAACATTGAGGCTTTCCAAAAACAGGAGCTTTCAAAAAATCCTTTGTTAGATGAATTCTTCAAAAATGCAAGACCATATTTCGATAAACCATTGACCATTAGCCAGATATCTTTTCAAGAAAAAAAACCTGTGGAAAACCATATATTTATGGTTGGCGACAGCGCAGGGCTTATACACCCACTTTGTGGAAATGGGATGGCAATGGCTATAAGGAGTGCACAGATTTTTTCAGGAATGTTTATCCAACTATTCCAAAAGGGAGACTATGATAGAACAGCGATGGAGCAACAATACGCAAATCAATGGCACAATGAATTTGATGAAAGATTGAAGGCCGGAAAATTTATTCAGCGAGTTTTATTGAATCCAAATTTATCAAAAGCTGGTTTCGCAATGGTAAAAAAGTTTCCATCCTTAGTTCCGAAAATTATTCAGAAAACCCATGGCAGCCCACTGTAATGATAAACTTTAGTAATAAACATAGGTCTGACCAAACAGAAATAATGGACGATTTGGATTTTCAAGGAATTGAAATGAAAAATTTATTGGAAGATCTAAAAGCTGTCAACAAATGGCTGGGAGGCAACACGATTACAATTGATGGAATAAAAAAATTATTGAAAAATCACTCCAATTCTGAGAAGATAACAATTTTGGATATTGGTTGTGGCGATGGGGAATTGCTTCGGAAATGCGCCGATTTTGGAAATCGAAATAATTTCAATTTTAATTGTGTTGGTTTGGACTTTAACGAAAACATTATAGCCTTTGCTAAAGAGAAGAGTAGAGGTTACCCAAATATAAAATTTCAAAAAGTTGATGTTTTTTTGGAAGAAAGTTTAATTCCAAATTGCGATATTGCAATATGCACTTTGTTTTTACACCATTTCAGTAATGAACAGATTGAAGGGCTATTAAAAAAACTTATTCAAAAAGTAAGCATAGGAGTAGTAATTAACGATCTGCACCGAAATAAACAAGCTTTCAACCTTTTTAAATTGGTAAGTACCCTGTTTTTAAAAACTAAAACGGCAAAACATGATGGATTGGTTTCCATCGCAAGAGGTTTCAAAAAGGATGAATTAGAAAAAATATCAAGACAAATCCCAAATCAAAAGAGTAAAATTCAATGGCGTTGGGCTTACCGCTACCAATGGATACTCAAAAAAAGTTTATGAGCGTAAAAATAACCACTGTCGCAAAACAATTACCGGCCTACAGCAGAAAAACCGAAGAGGTCATTCCATTTGTAAAACAATGGATGCATCAACAAGAAAACCGCTTTCAACGAAAAGTAGTTAAAATCTTTGAGAGTGCGGGGGTAGATAAACGGTATTCCATTATGGATCCAATTGAGGTATTTACCAACACCAGTTTTGAAGAGCGTAATAATATTTATGTGCGCGAAATCACCAAACTTGGTAAAAAAAGTTTGCAAAATGCACTTAATAAGGCAAAATGGAAGCCCACTGACGTCGATTTTATAATAACCGTTAGTTGCACAGGAATTATGATTCCTTCCGTAGATGCCTATTTAATTAATGAGCTGAAAATGCGGCAGGATGTTGTACGGCTTCCCGTAACTGAAATGGGCTGTGCCGCAGGTATTTCGGGAATAATTTATGCCAACAACTTTTTGAAAGCGAATCCTGGCAAACGTGCGGCGGTGATTGCATTGGAAGCACCCACGGCTACCTTTCAATTGGAGGATTTTTCCATGGTGAACATTGTTAGCGCTGCAATTTTTGGCGACGGGGCCGCTTGTGTTTTAATGTCTTCAAACGAAGAGGATGCTGGGCCTGAAATTATTGCCGAAGAAATGTATCATTTTTATGACGCTACAGATATGATGGGCTTTAAGCTAGTGAATACTGGGCTTCAGATGATACTCGACAAATCAGTTCCCGAAAAAATTGCCGAACATTTTCCATATATTATAAATCCATTTTTAGAAAAAAATAACTTGAAAATAGAAGATATTGATCATCTTATATTTCACCCCGGCGGAAGAAAAATTGTTGAAACGGTTGAGGATTTATTTGGAAGTCTGGGGAAAAACATTGATGATACCAAAGAAGTACTTAAATTGTACGGCAATATGAGTAGTGCAACCGTGTTATATGTTTTGGAGCGTTTTATGGAAAAAGACATCCAAAAAGGTGACCTGGGGATGATGCTCAGTTTTGGTCCCGGTTTTTCGGCCCAACGTGTACTGTTGAAATTTTAAGCATGGAAGAATTCAAAAATCAATGGGCATTAATCCTTGGCGGTAGTAGCGGTTTAGGGCTTGCAACCGCTAAAAAGCTTGCTTCTGAAGGAATGAATATTTGTATTGTACATCGCGATCGAAAAAGTAATTTGAAAGAATTTGAAGAACATTTGAGGCAGATGAAATCTCTTGGAGTTTCCGTAAAAACTTTCAATCAAGATGCTTTGAAAAGGGATGTTAGAGAAAACATTATTAAAGACCTACCCACACATAGTGTTAGGATTTTACTTCACAGCATTGCAAAGGGCAGTTTAAAAAAAATGAATGCCCCAAAAGATGAATTATTGACTAAACAAGATATAGAAATAACCATTCACGCTATGGCAACAAGCTGGTATGAATGGACCCAAACATTGATTGAGCATCAAGGCTTTGCCAATGGAGCACGAAATATTGCCTTTACCAGTGAAGGAAACTCAAGGGTTTGGCCAGGTTATGCGGCAGTTTCCGCAGCCAAGTCAGTTTTGGAGGCTTTGATGCGGAATATGGCCGTAGAATTGGCTCCTTTAAAAATTACAACTAATTGCGTGCAGGCCGGAACTACTGAAACACCTTCTTTTTTAGCAATTCCAGGAAGTGAAAAGCTGGTAGAAATGGCGAAACATCGCAATCCACACCACAGGCTTACAACCCCTGAAGATGTTGCAAACGCTGTCTATTTGCTATGCAAGAAAGAAGCCGATTGGATAAACGGAACAATTTTAAAAGTAGATGGAGGGGAAAGTTTGAGATAGAATATAACAATGAAGTATCAATATATCATAAATCAACTTCCATATTCCGAACCTTTTTTGTTTGTGGATGAGGTGCTTTCTGTTTCAGAAGATAATATTTTAGGAACGTATACTTTTAAAAAGGATTTAATTTTTTACGAGGGCCACTTTAAAGACAATCCAGTAACACCCGGGGTTATACTTACCGAATGTATGGCGCAGATAGGGCTGGTATGTTTAGGCATCTTTCTGTTAAAGGATGAAACTTCTTCGGAAAAAATAAATTTGGCATTGAGCAGTACCGAAATTGATTTCTATTGTCCTGTTTTTCCGGGAGAAAAAGTAAAGGTTGTCTCCATAAAAGAATATTTTAGGTTCAATAAATTGAAATGTAAAGTAAAAATGCTGAACGCTAAAGACGAAATAATTGCAAAAGGCACAATAAGTGGAATGATAGTGAATAGAGATTTAAAATGAAGAAACGCGTTGTAATTACGGGACTTGGGGTTGTTTCGCCAAATGGTGTGGGTATTTCTGCTTTTTCTGAAGCTATAAAAAAGGGTGTTTCGGGTATTGAGTTCTTGCCGGAATTACGTGACTTGAAATTTTCATGCCAATTAGGCGCCAGCCCTAAAATTTCCGAAGAAAAAAGACGTGAATATCTTTCAGAACTTCAACTTCGTAATTTCGACAGCAGTGGCATATTATACGGGGTAATTGCTGGAATGGATGCATTGAAAGATGCACAAATAACTTCTGCTAAGCCTGATGATGCACCACATTGGGATTTAGGCATAATCTTCGGCACCGGTATTAGCGGTGTAGATAAATTTCGCGAGGCCATTCATAAAATCGATGATAGAAACGTACGTAGATTGGGCAGTACTTCTGTAGCACAAACTATGACAAGTGGTATTAGCGCCTATCTTGGTGGATTGATAGGCGCGGGAAATATGGTGACTGCAAACTCATCAGCCTGCGCTACAGGAACGGAAGCGCTATTAATGGGCTATGAGCATATTGCAAACGGAAAAGCAAAATATATGCTTTGCGGAAGCACCAGCGACTCTGGGCCTTATATATGGGGCGGCTTTGATGCCATGAAAGTTACTACCTATAAATATAATGATACACCCACAGAAGTTGCTGGCCCAATGAGTGCAGATGCCAGTGGTTTTGTACCAGGGAGTGGGGCAGGGGCATATTTGCTGGAATCATTGGAGAGCGCCCGGGAAAGAGGCGCAACCATCTATGCGGAAATACTTGGCGGAGCCATAAATAACGGTGGACAAAGAGGCGGCGGCAGTATGACTGCCCCCAATAGCATTGCTGTACAAAGATGTATTGCTGAAGCTCTAAGTAATGCGAATGTTGGCGGCGATGAAATAGATTATATCAACGGACACTTAACGGCCACTATAAAAGATCCCGATGAAATTGAAAACTGGAGCATCTCACTTAATAGAAAAGGAAAAAATTTTCCACACATAAATTCCTTAAAGGGAATGGTAGGCCATTGTTTGGCAGCAAGCGGAAGTATTGAAATTGTTTCTGCAATTCTTCAACTGCACGAGGGATTCATTTTTCCCAATGTTAATTGTGAAAATCTGCATCCAAAAATAGCTTCCTTGGTTGCTTCGGAAAAAATTTCGATGAAAACACAAAAAACATCGTTACAAACCATTGCTAAGGCCAGCTTTGGTTTTGGTGATGTAAACGCATGTGCTATCTTTAAAAAAATTTAAAGTACATGACTTCGGAAGAAATATACTCAAAGCTTGAGCCTATTATCAAGACTTATTTGCCCGAGGACGTATCTGCCAAAGAAGTAAATCGCAAGAGTGATCTAACACGCGAGTTAAATATAAATTCTGCTCATTTGGTAGATATAGTTTTGGACATAGAAGATGTTTTTAATATTGAGTTTAAAAATGAAGATATGGAACGGCTTCGGAATGTGAACGATGCTATTTCCTTAATTCAACAAAAAACATCTGCATAATTTTTCAAAGAATCACCGCTTCTTATTTTTTTGTTAATCATAAATAGTTTTGCCGTTAAAGAGCGTTAAAAAGGTGGTGCTTAGTTTACATTTTCAGTATTTTATTTGAAAATTCAAACAAGCTATGAAAAAATTAATCTTCATTTTATCTTTATTTATAGGATTCACGGCATTTTCCCAAGATCCAGTTTTCCAAAAATCCAATGCCACGGCAAAAGAAGAGGCCATTAAAATAACGAACAGTTATGACCTACAGCTCTCTCTGACTGAAAAACAAGAATTATTATTTCAGCAGAAAGTTGAGGAATTTTTAATTCGCAAATCTAAAATAGAAAAGGAGTTTTCCGGAAAGGAAAAACTGGATCTTTTATACCAAATGCAACAAGAGGAAACTGCGGAAATGAGTGATATCATAACTAGGCCACAAATGGTGGTTTATAAAAAAATTAAACCCAGTATACAGCCATTAGATACGGTTGAAGAGAAATAATTACTTATTCTTTTCAATAAAGTTTTCCTTATTGGTAGTGCGCTCAATATCAGGTGGAGTGTTATTTGATGGGCTTTGTTCCAATCCTGCAGAATCCACTTCAAAAAATTCCATAATCTCTGGCGGATTATCAATTTGTTTAGTCCGCTTTCCTTTTATGGCAATAGGTTTTGAAATAACGGAATCATTTTTTTGAATAATTTTAAGCCAATCGTTGGAATTAAATTCCGCGGTACTTTCCGCATCTATATCCAATTGTCTCTTATCAACTAAATCCCCAATTTTAACACCCAATGCATCCGCAATTTCGGCCCATTGGGTATCAGATACTTTCGTTTTGGCCAAATCTATGGCCAAGTATTTTTCATCAATCCCTGTAAGATAACTCAATGTATGGGTACCCACACGGGTATTACTACTATATATAAGGGTTAATTGTTTGTCGTCTCTTGCTATTATTCCCATATCTTTCATCATTAATGTGCTTTCAATTTTTCCTTTCGTTTTTGAAGTTGTGAACGAAGTTCCGTAATTACTTTGGCAACCGAAGCTTCAAATGATGCTGTAGAAGTTTCCGCAAATATTGTAGGCCCCGGCATGCTCAGGCGCACACTACATATTTTTCCAATTTCCGGATTAGATGTATTTTCTTTTTTAAAATAAACATCGGCACCTACAATTGAGTCATATTTATTTTCAAGTTTGTTTAATTTTTCAGCTACAAAAGCTTCCAATCTTGGGCTCGCTGCCACCTCGTGATACTCGAAATTGATATTCATATTTTTAGGTTTTGATTATAAATTTAAAGATACAATAGCAGAAATCCTTTCCAAACTTTTTAATAGGATTTTGTGAAATTAATCTTCTATTGCAGGAGGATTGGGATCTGGAATAACTAAAGATGCAATAATTCCAGAGGCGAGGGATACCCCTATTACAGCAAGTGATAACCATTCCGGAATCTCAACATTGTGTGAAATGATCATTTTAACACCCACAAAAGCTAATATTACCACAAGGCTATAGTTGATGTATCTAAATTTGGTAAGCATTCTGGAAATTAAGAAATACATAGAACGAAGCCCCAAAATTGCCAAAATATTTGAACTGAAAACAATAAAAGGATCTGCAGTAATTGCAAGAATTGCAGGAATACTGTCCAAGGCGAAAAGTATATCGGTCAGTTCAATTATTATTAATGCCACAAATAGGGGAGTGGCGGCGCGCACGCCCATTCGTTTTATAAAAAATTTATCACCGTCCATTTTATAGCTTACCGGAAAAAGCTTTTTCAGAAATCGAAACATCTTCGATTTTTTGGGGTCAAATTCAGATTCCTTGTGCGTCAACATTCGGAAGGCAGTGAATAGCAAAAATGCTCCGAAAACGTAAATAATCCAATCAAACTTATTGATAAGCGCCACCCCGAAAAAAATCATGAGCGCCCTAAAAATTATTGCTCCCAAGATTCCGTAAAATAAAACTTCGTGCTGGTATTTCTGTGGAATGGCAAAAGAAGAAAAGATAACCGCAATTACAAAAACGTTGTCAATACTTAGGGAAAGCTCTATCAAATAGCCCGTAATATATTTAAGGACGGCTACATCGGGAGCCAAATTGGTAGGATTTTCAATCAGCCCATCCTTAAAAAGCCAATAAATTACTCCTGAAAAACCAAGTGCCAAAGTCACCCAAACACTTGTCCAAATGGCGGCTTCCTTGGTTTTGATTACGTGTGGAGTTCGATTAAAAACACCTAAATCCAACGCTAAAAATAAAATGATAAATGCGATAAAAATTCCCCAGACGATCATTGATTAAGGTTTTGCGCAAAAATAAGAGCAATTAAGGTTTAAATATGATATTAAAATGTTAATACTTAAAGGGAGCGTTAAATGTTTTTTAAAAACTTTTTATGGTAAGTGAAAGCCATTATATTTAAAAGAAAAAAATGGAAAAAGTAATTACAGCCAATAAAATCACCCCATTAGATTATCCTGTTCTGGAGAGCATCAAAAATAGATGGAGTCCCCGAATGTTTTCAGAAAAACCAATTACTGAAGCAGAAGTCAAAAAATTATTGGAGGCGGGCCGTTGGGCACCAAGCGCTTCCAATATTCAACCTTGGCGGGTAATTTGGGGAATAAAAGGCACCGAAATGTACGATCGAATTTTTAACTGTCTGGATGAATTTAATCAAACCTGGGCGGTTAACGCACAACTTCTGTGGATAAATGCTTTTAAAAAGACCATGGAAAAAAAGGATAAGGAGAATTTTCATGCCCTTCACGATTTGGGATTGTTTATGGGAAATGTAATGCACCAAGCAACCAGTATGGGCATTGCCGTTCATCAAATGGCTGGTGTACAGTTCAAAAAAGCACATCAGGAATTTAATTTCACTGATGACTACCATGTGGCAACAGCAGTAGCCTTTGGTTATTTTGGAGGTGATCCAGATGGGCTACCTGATGATTTGAAAAAACAGGAATTGAAAGAGATGCGAGAAAGAAAAGAGCAGGAAGATTTTGCCTTCAATGGAAATTTTCAGAATAAAAACAGACAATAAAATTATTATGAGCGAAAAAAAGAAACATGCAGATTTTCAGGACGAATACAGAAAATCTTCCAATTTTGGAAAGATTCAGCAATCGGAAGATCTTAAAATAAAGGGAGATGGTGAATTGAAAGTAGTGAAAGATGCAGAAATGAAAACCAAATCGGAAGAGCGGAAGATTTCAGAAACATTAAAAAAAATTAATTCAGAAGAAGAAGAAGAATAAACGAACTTTAAAACAAAAAATCATGAAAATAGGAGTTATAGGAAGTGGAAACATAGGAGGCAATCTCGGAAAACATTGGGCCAAAGCGGGCCATGAAGTATTGTTTACTTCCCGTCATCCCGAACAATTAAACCAATTGGTAAATGAAGCAGGAGGAAAATCAAAAGCCGTAAGTCTTGATGAGGCTTGGGAAGCAAATGCCGATGTGTATCTTTTGGCAGTTCCATTCAAGGCAATTGACAGGTTATCCGAACTTTATGCAGGGGAGTATGGAAATAAAGTAATTATAGACGCAACCAATCCCTATCCGGAACGCGATGGTGAGATGGCGCAGGAAGTTCGCGACAGCAACCGAAATGCATCTGAATATACGGCAATGAAATTTGGTACTGCCAAAACTGCCAAGGCGTTCAATACCATTTATGCCGATCATTTAAAAGAAAGGGCGTTCCGCGAGAGTGATAAATTGGCAATTCCCTTCGCTGCCCAAGATGAGGACAGTAAAAAAATCACCCAACAGCTTATAGAGGATATTGGTTTTGATGCTGTATATGTAGGCGGACTGGAAGACACCCACATTATGGATCCTGACCAAAAAATCTATGGAAAGTCAACAAACAGACAAGAATTGGAAGAAATGATGAAATAACAATATCACTAATTTATAAGTGAAGTTTCGTTTTCTGATGTTTTAAATAATTATATCTTCGGAAAACGAAATTTTTTTTAAATCCATGGCAGAAAACAAAAACGATAAAACAGAAGAGCAGCAACATATTGACGATGAGTTGAAAAACTCTAAAGCTTCTGAGGCCGACACAGCAAAATCGCACGGAGAGATCTTAAAACAACAGATTATTGAAGGGCAGGAGACCTATGATAAAAGCCCGGTTAGTATTTTGCTGAGTTCCTTGACCGCCGGTTTGGAAATAGGATTCAGTTACTTGTTGATTTGTAGCCTCTTTTTCTTTTTGGAGGGAAAAGTTTCTGAAGACAGTATCATTAAAAGTCTTTCTATAGTTTATCCTATTGGATTTGTCATGATTATCCTCGGTCAATCCATTCTTTTCACAGAACAAACTTCGCTACTTACACTTCCGGTTCTAAACAAAAAGCGAAGTCTTGGAAGCTTATTGCGCCTGTGGGGATTGGTTATTTTAGGAAATTTGATAGGGGGGTATTTAATCGCCTTTTTATTAGTTTGGTTTGGACCCCAATTGGGAATCTTTGATTTAAAAACCATAGAAAAAATAGCCGTCCACGTTACCGATTATCACGGCAGCGTAATTTTTGTGAGCGCCATTCTTGCAGGCTGGTTGATGGGGCTGCTATCTTGGCTGGTAGCTGCTTCCAAAGATACTTTAAGCCGTATATTGATTATTTATATAATCACCGCCGTACTTGCATTTACAGGCCTTCACCACAGTATTGTCGGCAATGTGGAAGTGTTTTCCGGACTCATAAGTTCACCAAAAATTATTTTTGTAGAATATCTTTCCTTTATATCATTGGCGCTATTGGGCAATGCCTTGGGAGGGGCTTTCTTTGTTGCACTTCTTAAATACCGTGCCTTTGTGTATGATGTAAAAGGTTAAAATATTCTATTAATAAAATACAGAGAAACAAAAATCCCTTCGAAGAGGGATTTTTTAATGTTTTGATTTAGCAAGTGGAACTATAGTTAACCTGGGTTAATATTTGCTCCCGGTTTTGGCTTAGCCTTCGGTTTGGGTTTCGGCTTAGCGGCTGCCGTCTTTTTCTTCGGTTTGTTACCGTCATCTTTGGGCGGCATATCTGGTGGTGTAGGCATAATTGAAAGGGTTTTAGTTAGACAATATTTAAATATACTCAAAAAAATGGGATTGTTTCTTATTTTTTAATCATAAATCCGCGAAACTTTTTGAATTTAAGTAACTTAGCAAGACTAACCAGATTATATGAAACTAAAGTCCTTTTTTAAGCAGTGCCACGAAAAGGAAGTTTTTAAAATGTTGTCCATCTACATTGTCTCTGCGTGGGTCATATTGCAGGTACTTTCCATCACTTGGCAACCATTGGGGCTTCCGCAGAAATCTGTTGCTTTCTTAATTATCGTACTGCTACTTTGCTTTCCACTTTATATTTTTTTTCTGTGGAAATTTCGAGTCGCGCCACTACATAAAGTGGAAACCGAAATGGATGAAAAGGAAAAGAAGAAAAGAAGCGCTTTCCAAAAAATGTATTTCTCCTCCTTGGGCATCATTACTTCTTTATGCGTAATTGCTGTTTTCTTGATAGTCAACAGGAATTTTTCACCAACAGATTCAAATATCCTTCCCAAAGTAATCAAAAGTGATAAGATTGCGGTGCTCAAGTTTGGAAACAATACAGGCGACCCACAGTATGATATTGTAAGTAAAATGGCAGCGGACTGGATTATCCACGGTATTACCGAAAACAACGTGGCGCAAGTAATCACTCAGGATCAGGTGGATGAATACCGAAGTATCTTAAAAGGAAAGAATATTGAGGAAGATGAAAGTACCATTGTAAAGGAATATCTAAAACCAAATAAAATCATCTCTGGAAATTTCTATTTAAAAAATGGAAATCTACTTTTCCAGGGAATGCTTACGGCTGCAGAGACCAACAAAATCAATATTTCCTTTAAGCCCACGGAATGTGCGGCCGAAAACCCATTAAATTGTATCGAAGAATTAAATGAATCCATAATAGGCTATTTCATTACGGAAGACCAGAAAAAACTGATGTTACAGGAAGCGCCTCCAAAATATGAAGCTTATAAATACTTGCTTGAAGCAAAATACAGTAATGACAATGAAGAATATATCAATTTATTGAATAAAGCTATTACCGCAGATTCCACCTATTTTGAACCAAAGGTCTTGCGGGTTGCCCATTATTACAACCTTGGCGAATACAAAACCGCAGACTCGTTATTAAAACAAATAAAACCCGATTCATATAGAAACAAACGGCAGTTGAATCTCTTAAATATGTACGAGGCCTTATTGAAAGGGGAGAACCGCACTATTTATAAAACAATATTAAAGGAGTATGAAATAGCACCGTTTGACATGCTGACCAATAAAACCGCGATGGTAATTGCATTGCAATACGTCAACAGGCCAGAGGATGTAGATGCTATTTACAAAACAGTGGTTATGGACAGTATGAATCTTCAAAACTGCACTGACTGCACCATTCGGATTTATGTAAAAGCATATGCCGATATTGAATTGCAGAAATACATTACAGCGATTAAACTCATAGAGAAAACGCAGCAAGAGGTAGAGGCAACGCTATTGAATAGACCACTGGCTATTGCATATATAAGGGCAGGAAAAGGAGAGAAGCTGGATCAATTTCTCCGAAAGATAAATATTGTCGCAAGCCCAGCCGAGGTACAAGAACTTTATTTGCAAGCCGGAAAGGAATATTTATTGAAAGGCGAAAAGGAAAAGGCGGTAGAATATTTCAACAAAATAATAAATGCCGAAAAAGAAACGGTGTCTCCAAAAATGCGGGCCGATGCTTATTTCTATAATGAAGAATATCAAAAAGCCCAACGTATTTTAAAGGAAGTGAATTCACAGGAACCAGAAAACAGTGATGCTTTGGTTAAGTTGGCAATTTGCAATTTTAAACTGGGAAATACCGAAGATGTCCAAAAAAATTTAAACAGCTTGGAAGGTTTGCGGGCTCCCTACCAATTTGGGGAAATAGATTACGCCCTAGGCCAATATTACGCCGCCACAGTTAACGAAACAGAACTTTACAAATATTTACTGAAGGCCGCCGCCAATGGTCATTTGTACCATTGGAAATTCTTTAAAAACGATCCCCAATTCAAAAAATATAATGAAACAAAGGCATTTAAGGAGATTATGAACTTTTGGAAGTAACAGTAATTAGCTTTCCAAAATGTATTGATGCGGTAAATAGAAAATAGAACTTTAGGATATAAGACTAAAAATGTCATTTAAAATATAACATTGATTAAAGTACGAATTAGTCATAGGTCTTATATCTGCACGGTTTAAGTCAATTTATTATTTAATTGATCCTATCACAAGGCAATAAATACATTTAAATTCAAGAACAATGGCAAAACTCAAAAACGCACACGCACTATTGATTGGGGTAGGAAGTGACGATTTACCGGAAACTGTAACCGATGCCAAGGCTTTGTATAAGATATTAAGTGATAAGGAGCACGGCAGCTATTACAAGAAAAATATAAAAAAACTTACCGGAAAGAAAGCCACACGCATGGGCATTCTTAATGCGTTTGATGATTTATTGGAACGCACCGATGAAAATTCCTCCGTATTACTGTATTATTCAGGGCATGGCGGGATGTATAGCGACAATACCTTTATAAAAGATGAAGCAAAAAAGAAACCAGAATCAGAGAACCAAAAATACTTTCACTTATGCCCAAATGATTACGATCCAAACAATTATGAGAGCACTTGGATAAAAGCTGAGGAGATAAAATACAAGATTTCACAATTGAAATCCAGAAGACTGATTTTCTTTTTGGATTGTTGCCACGCGGCAGGAATGACGGCAGGAGTAACAGGTTTAAATTCGCAGCCACGGCATACCAATGCAGACGGACTTGCCCAAAATCTGGACGACGGACGGGGAATGACCATAGTTTCAGCCTGTCGCGCGGAACAGTTGAGCGTAATTTTGGAAGGGGATGAAAACAGTCTTTTTACCAAGTGTTTAATAGAAGTATTACGAGGGGATTCAAAATATGACCCAAGTGACCCGTTGGTGCGCATTTTTGAGGTCGTGCAATATATTTTCAAAAAGGTTCCGGAGATATATCCAGACCAAAATCCTTACGCAAATCTGCAAATATTCGAGGATTTTGTGGTGAGTTTTGCGTCAAACTTATTAGATAAAAACAGTAATGAAGTTGAAATTGAAGCTTTAGCAGCAGCTTCCAAAATCACTAAAAAAGAACCAGTTACAAAATTTAGAGAAACAGAGAATAGTAATAGTGCAATTCTATTTGTACACGGTTTTTCCGGGGATGCGGAGAACACCTTTTCCCAAGCACCCAAGTTGCTGATGGAAAATGAAGATATGGACGGATGGGATATGTTTCCTTTGGGCTACAGTGGTAATATTGTTCCTGAAATGGGCAAGAATATCTGGGCCTGTGCCAGTGATATTAAAAGGAACTCAGATTTTTTATTGACATCAATTAAAAACAAATTTTCAAAGTATAAGCGCATCGCCATCGTATCGCACGATTTGGGTGGAATTGTCGCACAAAAAGCCTTACTGGAACTCGAAAAACAGGATTTGGACAGAATAAGCCATGTGCTTTTCTTCGGAACCCCCAGTAATGGCCTACCGGAAATAGAGCTGAAAAATTTCTTTACCTATAGTACTGAGGAGAAGGAACTAAAAGAGGGGAGTCCTTATATGCAAAGGCTAAGGAATGCTTGGGATGCAAAGTTTCAAAATAAATATCCCTTTACATTTAAAACTATTGCCGCTACAGAAGATTCATATGTACCTATGAGCTCAAGTTTGGAGGCATTTCCGAAGGAATATCAAGAGGTAATAGAGGCAGATCACTTTTCGTTGGTACAGATAGATGATGTAAATGACGACAGTTATCAATTATTGCTGAATACATTGATGAACAAAAGTTATTTGAATACATTTTCTAATAAGGAAGAAGTAAATATTGCTTTGGGAGAATATACAGCCGTGATAAACACGCTGTTACCCAACTTAAAAACCCTAGACAGCAAAGGTTTAGAGCGATTGATGTATGCTTTGGAAAGCGCAGGGCGTGAGAGCGAGGCAACAAAAATACTGGAGAAGCACCCTCAGGCGAAAGACAATTCCAAATTGTTGGGTATTTTAGGAGAACGCTACAAACGCAAATATTTAAACGGTTTTAATGCAGAGGACTTAAACAAGGCTTTAAGACATTATATCGAAGCGCTTAAAATTGCTGAAGGAAAACAAGACCAGAGCCAAATGTATTACCACGCCATCAATCTGGCATTTTTGAGTTTATTGCAGGAAAATAAGGCTGCAATGGCAAAATATGCAGACCTGGCATTTAATGCCACGGAAAAGGATCCATTTCCAAGTTTGTGGAAGTTGGCTACGCTTGGGGAAATATTTCTGTATAAGGGAGAATTTGAAAAATCGAAGGAATATTACGCGAAAGCTTCGGAAATGGCTGGCTTGCGCGAAAAGATTTCGATACATACCAATGCATACAATGCGTATATCAGTTTGATGCAGACTGATAATCCAAACGATTCGTTTATTAAATTTCTAAAGCTTAAATTTTTAACTTAACTATTATTTTAGAGGATATAAAGTGAAGAATTAAACGTAATATCATAAATGAGCTATTATAGTTAAATAGATGGGTTTCCAAATATTCTATTTTACATAATATAAATTATAGAACAAATGTTTATATATAGCAAATTGCGTATAGCTATGCTATTTGTACATAATTATAGATATAACGTCTTTAAGCTTATATCGTCATATAATTATGTCAAAGCAATTTGCGGCAAATGGATTCTTTATTTTTCAAAGAAGTAAATTGCATATTGCTGTGGCTATTTGATATAAAATCAGTTATTAAGTTTTAGGTATAATATTACCTATTATTAGCTTATAGTTTATTTTATTGAAAAATATTCCAGTAAGTGTTTTAATTATCCTCTATATATAGATTGCCTATAATTTTCATATTTGCAAATTTGTCGAGAATGCTTTTAAATATACAATCTACGGATACCTTAAAAAATGGATTAATTGAAATTATTTTTAGGTTTTGAATGATATGAAATTTATGATCCTAAAGGTTTATCCAAAAATTTAGGCTAAATTACTGTGAGTATCTATGGCTTTTATAGGAAGTATCTATGGCTTTGGTATGGCTTATATACGGGTGATCCTAGGGTTTGGTATCGGTTATCGGTTGTCTGTTGACAGTTCTCGGTTATCGGTTTTTTTTATCTGTTCAAAGTTTAGAATATGGCTATGCACTCCATTGCTTTGGCTGCTTGAAAGGGTACGAATTTGTTGTCAGTTTCTTTGCCAAAGATTATGCCCAGCCAGACTGTTATCGCTACACCACCGGAAATTGTTGTTTTGGCCGGGTTTACTAATTGGATGCTTATATTTTGATGTTCTATTTTACATAATAATGGTTCACTCTTTCTTGTATCACCCAAACCATTTACCTCAGGGTAATCCGGCTTATATTTTTCAATTTTCGAATGCCAATTATGAATTGAAACTGTACTTAATGCTGCCGTAAGGATAAAATGGGTTGCGGACTTTGGGTGATTCTTAAGATTGTTTGGAGCGATTTTGGGAATTTCGATTGTTATATTAGTGCGTTCCTGGTTCACGGAAATTGAATGTTTTGCCGAGCATATTTTATTGAATACATAGTTTTTATGCAATTGAAAACCTATTAGGTTTTCGGGACCGTTAATGATGTTAGCCTCCCTCTTTCCAGGGGCGCCACTCCCCTTTTTGATTATTTTTAGAAGAGCAGCCGTTAGACGACTTGTACAGCGGGAATCCTTGAATGTATGCATATTATTTTTAAGACCGGTAGCTATGGACCTTGAGAAAGTGGAGGCCCCTCCAAATTCCTTATTATTTGCTCTTACGCCCGCAAAGCGAGGGTCATTATAGATTTGATCTTTGGTGGGTGGATTAGGTATGCGTTCGCGGGGTTCCCCTTTTTCAAAATAGTAAGAAACCCCCTTAATAAACCCCTTGATTTTAATGATAAAGGATTTTTGTTTTGGCATATACTGATATTAAGCAGTTTGGGTATCTAATATAGGGAAAATAAGTTGAGTATGTGAGTATGTGAGTATGTGAATCTGTGAGTTTGTGAGTTTGTGAGTTTGTGATTTTGTGAGTTTGTGATTTTGTGAGTTTGTGAGTTTGTGAATCTGTGAGTTTGTGAGTATGTGAATCTGTGAGTACGTGAATCTGGGAATCTGTGAGTACGTGAATCTGGGAATCTGTGAGTACGTGAATCTGTGAATCTGTGAATCTGTGAGTATGTGAATCTGTGAGTTTGTGAGTTTGTGAGTTTGTGATTGCTGGCCGGTAACCTCGATACTAATTTGAAATTGCTATCGCATTTCAAATTCACTCGGTCACCTTTGTTCTTGTTTTAATTGAAGTTCTGCAAAGATCCCCCCTAGCCCTCCCTCGACAAGCTCGGGACAGGCTCTTCAAAAGGGGGATTATGTTGATTGTTGAATTTGATTATAGGTCTACGGCAAGAGGCTGTATCGAAGGCCCGGTGGCCTCGAAAATTTTTGAAACGTCATTGCGAAGGAGCGACTTTAGGAGCGAATGAAGCAATCTGCCTAAATTTAGTTCAAATCATAATGCCAAGTAGCCCCATAAGATTAACTCCGTTGAATCTTCGATTTGCCACACTGCGCTTGCAATGACGATTCAGAAATATCGAACACCCATGGCAAGGTGTCCGAGTAACCTAGAGACCGACTGAAGCAACCTAAATCTTTTGCTATGCATACCTTATAATGTACGTATTAATTCCTTCAAAACCGTATCAATTCCCATAAAGAAATCATGCTGTTGTTGATTTATAATTATATCAGGCTGTAGTGCAGTATTTTCTTGAGGTGATAAACGAAACAACCGCTTGGAATATGTAATAACTAATTTTGAATTAGGCAGCGTAAAACTATCCATGTCCTGATAACCATTTGGATTGGAGCCAGTGGGCTGCCCAACAATTTTTGCATTTAACAATTGCTTAAATAGCGCTGCATTACTTGTGGCCGCAGAAAAGGTTTTATTACTCGTTAATACGAATACGCCATTTTTCCAATCTATACAATCAGCAAGATTTAGTGCATAAGCCAGCACTNTACCCACATATAAATCACCACCTCCATTNTCNCGCATATCAATAATTACCTGTTTAATCTGTTTTTCTTGAATATCAGAGACTAATTGCGCCCCAAAAACTTGCATCTCTTCAAAAGATGGATAACCGGCAAAATTTATATATACTGCCTTTGTGCCTAAAATAGAGGTATACCACAAATCAGGATTATCAATGGTAGGTTTTTTTATTTCAGGTACAGTCAAGTTTATATTGGAAACGTCACTTCCCTCCCACTGTTCATCAGTTATAGCTGCTAACTCCATAGTTAGTAACTTCTTATTATTATCTCGAAAACTAAATTTGGCTTCACTTATAGTATCAATCAAATTAAGATGGAAGAGAAACTCTGCAGTAGTCAAATAACTACCCGTTCTTTCCTTTAAGGAATATTCATTTTCCACAAATTGGGCTATCCCTGAAACTTTTTTCGCTACGGTATCAATAGGAATACCATTAATTGATTCCAAAGCTGTTTTGAGAATCTGTTTATTTTCCTTCAAGGTTTTAGTTACATACCATCGTCCTTCAATAAATTCAATTTCGAATGGAAATCGGTGTGTAGGTATATTTCTTAATGATATGGCTGTATGACCATCATTTATACGTCTGGTTAAGCGCATTAGTTTTAAAATAATATCAAAATCGTTTAATGATTCAACATTGTCATAAATCTTACCCCATTCAATTAAAAATGTTTCTTTGGGTACCGAATGGTAAAGGTCTATATGCTTTTGTTCCAAAGATTCCTTATAGACTTTTAGGTCTTCTTTCCAGTCAGTTTTGTTTGCCGTCTGTGCAAGTAAGATATTGAAAGCCGAAGCGATAAAAATTGATACAGGAATAATTATTTTTTGAAATGAATTCATATTACTATTGCTTTATGTCTATGGTGTGCAGTATAACCAAAAAGGCGATTAACTATTTCATTTTTAAATGGTTAACACTGATTAAATAGACTTATATCTAAATTGTTTCTATTTTAGAACGAGTAGCCTATGGAAAATTCCCCATAAAATGGATCTATAAAGTCATAATCACTCCTAAAATCCTTGATCATTTCATTAACATCCTGAGTGTTCGGGTTGCTATTCCAATCTTCATTTGAAAACCCGTAACCAATTGCAAAGGTCAAGGTAAAACCACTTTTCCATACCCATTTTTTTCCTGCATTTATACCAAAGCTCACATCGGGCATACTAAAGTCAAAATTCGTTTCATTAATTTTACCTTCCCCGTTAAATTGTCTGTACCTACCATAAGCTCCAGCAAAATACGAATTCATCTGCTTATTGAAATGGTAACGATAGTTCAGTATAAAAGAATACCCACTGGATTCTATTCGTGCCTCGGTGTAGGTTTTGGGAATTGCTTCATAATCAAATCGCGCTACAAAACCGTGCTTTTTTTGGTACAGGAATTCATAATTCACAGAATATATACCAAATGCCACTGCTACAGGGCAAGCACTTATTGAGTGTTTAAATTCTGATGGTGACTTTAGCTTTAAGCCTTCTTTCTCTTGTGCAAAGGTAAAAGTTGAAAATACTATTGCAAATACATAAATAATAACATTAGGTGTTGTTTTCATGATTGTTTGTTTAATAATTGATGTTAGATAATTTTATGGTGCAAAGATGTGATTCAAAGCAATTTAAATCGTCTTGATTTATAATTTAGAACCACATTATTTACCACTGTTATTACTGAGATTACTTATTAGCTTTCACTAAAATATCGCATATTAGGTTTTGCATTTCTACAGATTTATACGCTGGTATTTGGTGCCCAACATCTTTTAGTAAAAACAATTGCTTTTTAGGTGCCACAAGCTTTTTATAAAACTTTTCGGTTAGTTCGGTACTTGTTGTTAAATCTTTGTCTCCTATCAAAACATAGGTAGGGACTTTGAAAACTGTTTTATGGTTTAATAAGTTCATTGCATATAATTCTTTATAAAGAGGCATCCATAGCCGTTCCCATTCTTTAAAGTATTCCAGGTAGTTTTCAAATTCATTATCAGGAATGTGAGTTCCTTTAAAATCGCTAATCCATTTAAATTGAATGGCCATATCTTCAACCTTTTCATAAGGTATATGTATGGATTTAAGTTGCTTTACAGCTTCAGTGTTGCTACGCTGTTTATAATGCTTTATAAGTTTTTTATTGGTTAACTTTTGACTTTTTTGATTATTTATTAATGGACTAATTGCTATGAGCGACGCTATTTTACTTGGGTATTTTAATGCTAGATGGAATCCTAAAACAGTTCCCCAAGAATTGGCGACCAGCACAATTTTATCTTTATTATATTTTTCCATTAGAAACAACAAGATTTCTTCGGCATCTTGTTTCATTTCTGATAAGGTTGGTGCTTTTAAATTGGGAATTAATGATTTTCCTGATCCTCTTTGATCCCAATGCACAACTAAAAAATTTTCTTCCAATATGTTAGTTATTTGTTGTCTATGGGATGAAGTTGCGGCCCCCGGGCCTCCATGAAGATATAACAAGAGCGGTTTATTTTTCTTTCCTTTAATACTTATAAATTGCTTTATACCTCCAATATTCACAAATTGGGTTGTATCAATACTTTTTGAATTAATCATTGATTCTTGCCCAAACAAATTACAGGATAGAACAATAAAAATGATTATGAATAAATTTTTCATGGTTTATATCTAAAAATGTTATTAATAATTTAAAAGTCTAATACCTTCTGTAAAGAATTGTATTTAAAATTTTATTCCTGCACAAAGGTTAGGTTGCCCAAGATAATTGCCGAATTGCTGCCCCTATATTTAAAATGTTCTTTACTGTTTAATGAATCCTGGTTACGCTATGCAAAAGCATTTAGTGCACAAAATACTAAGCTGATAATTACTTATTTTTTTCATTTTGATGTATTTGTTGTTTGTTTTCTGATTACTAATAAATATGAAGCAAAGAAAAGCCATATGTACAAGGTCATCGTCCTGAATTATGATTTCAAACCTTTTAATTTCGTAGTGACCTAAGGGAAGTATGAAGAGTAAAGTGTAGTTAAGAATTAACAAAAAAAGCTTAACATCTTAGTGTTAAGCCTATTTGAGCTTTTGCGTTTTTTGCTTTTAGCGCAACGCTTCTGGATATGCGGTTGGTTTATCTAGGTGTTGTTTTATCTTTTCAATGCTGGCTTCCAAAAAAGGTGATGTAGTTATTTTTCAACTATCAAGTTTTCTAAATACCTAAGCGCAGAAGCAATTAGGTTATTCCGTTTTTTTGCCTTGTCTTGGTAAGTATCCAATGTATGTCTATCTAATTTTCGACCCGCTACAAAAACATATATTGGTTTTTGAAGGGTTGCTAACGTGATTAACGGATTTTCATCAACTAACAATAAATTGGCCATTTTGCCAACTTCTATAGTGCCAAGCGAATTCATAATGGCGTGTGTTTTGGAAGCATTTACGGTAGCGGTCTTCAAAACTTCATAATTGGAGAGGCCAGCTTCTTTGTAAAAATTCAATTCTGAATGCAATGAAAATCCAGGAAGGGTAACACCAATTCCAGCATCTGTTCCGCAAATTATATTTACTCCAGATTCGTTCAGCTTTTTCACTATGGTAAGATGAAAATCATGTTGTTTTTTAATTCTGCTGACTGTTGTTGAATCCTTTTGCTTGGCAGTTAACCAACGGTTGAATTGATTTTTACTATCTACTCTTTTCACGAGAGGATTCATATAATCCAGTTGTTCTGAATCTAGCATAGAATCGTTGTTCATCATTTGATAGATATTATTGAAAACCGTTAAAGTTGGACAATAGCTTGTTTGTTTTGATTGGGAAATTAAGTTGATGATTGTTTGCAGTTTAAGCGTGTCCAAATCATACTGTAATGGTTGCTGTACAATTTCTTCGGCATGTTCAATAGACTTGATTTTAGGATTCAAATGGTCTGAAAACTGCACTTTTTTAGAAGGGTGGGCAACAATATCGATATCGGAAATTTTAGCTTGTTCAATAACTGCATCAAAGATTGGTTTATCCAATCCATCATAAATTTTGATGAAGTCATAACCTCTATCTTTATATGAGATCACCTTTTCTTTAGCTTCTTCAGGACTAAATAAATTCAAATTATCGTCACCAATAAATTCCGGTCCTGTTAGTTTTGGCCCTGTAGTAAATAAGGTGGGTGAAACTATCCTATCATTCGTTATATCTTCCTTAATTCTTAAATGCATTGGCATACCCCATACATTTCTTATAGCGGTAATACCATTTGAAAGGTATAGGCCCAGTTCATATCTATCCCACAGATGCACGTGCATATCGATTAAACCCGGAGTTAAATATTTGTTTTTGGCATCTATAATTTCAATTCCATGGACATTTATGGTATCTGCAATCTGCTGAATAATTCCTTCTTTTATAAATACCGTTTTATTGACCAAAACAGTGTCTTGATTCATTGGAATGATGTTGACATTGGTAATTAGGTAAGATTGATTGGATAGTGAGTCCTTTTTATTAATCTTTAAATAATTAGTCTCCAACGAATCAATCCAGAGGATAATGGTTCCCGTTAGAATAATGATTCCAAAGAGGATAAATCCAATTTTTAAAAGTCGTTTTAGAATTTTCATTTATTTATTTTTAATTTATGCCAACCTATTACGGCTATCCCAAGCATACAGTTTTATTGCTATTCTATTTGACTTTAATTAGCATTTATTCGCGATTTGTTGTTTTCTGGGATTTTCATAATAAATCTATTTAAAATTTTTAGCTTCTTCAATATAAAAATCTTCCAAATGATGTTTACCATAAGTGGGCGCAATAGCATCCTCTGCCATTAAGGTTAGAAAGAATTCAATAGGACCATAGGTTTTTACACTTGTGAAGGTTCTTAAGCTCCAAATGGTTAGTGTTCTTAAACAATCTGGCAAATGAACAATTTTTACAGGTTTTTCTAACGCTTGTAGCGCAAGTCCGCTAATCTCGTTAAGGCTAAAAACATCGGGACCTCCAATGGTAAATTCCTTATTGTACTCATCAAGTGTATCCACAATGGCCCTGGCTAAATCCTCACCGTGAATGGGATTGAATTTTTGATTGCCAGAGCCAAACAAGTAGACCCGACCTGATTTTGCCATCTGCAAAAAATCTTTCATATCTGAAAAAAAACCATTCGGTCTTACTATAGTATAGTTTAATCCAGAAACTTTTAAAGCATCGACAAATTTTTCCTTGGCTTCAAAAATTTTTAGGTTTTTATGTTTATCTCCGTTTATGGCAGACACATAAACAAAATGCTTTACCCCCGTCTTTTTAGCTTCATCAAGCAAATTCATATTGGCCCGATAATCCACATCCATATAGGTTAAGCCATCTTTTTGTCTTGTGATGCCGATGGTAGAAATTACCGTGTCAATACCCTTACAGATATCCCTTAGCGTCTCTGGCTTGGTTACCTCGGCTGTTTTTATTTCCAAATAGTTTTCATGATCATTCTCTATCCTATCAGGATTGCGCACAATAGCAACCACATGGTTTTTCCTTTCGATGAGCTCTTTCAATATAAAACTACCCAAATAGCCTGTAGCACCAGCTAATAAAACATTGGTGTTTTTCATTATCAATAGCGTTTAAGGATTGTTAGTTTAATGTTCTTTTAAAAATATATCGTGTAATAAAAATACCATTATCATCATTATCTCCTGCATCACTTTCTACAGCACTTGTTACGAAAATCAAATCCCAACCTTCTGAAAGCATGGCTGTAAGTTTGGATGAAATCACTGCGTCATTTGCTACTATATTTTGAAAGCGTATGCCGCCTAAATTATAAAAGTTCAACAGTTTAGTCTCTTCAAAGTTTTTAACCCTGATATCTTTTCTTTTGGCCTTATTCCTGCTGCTGTTGTCATCGGTTTGTTCAGAAGAGAATTGTTCATAATCTCTTTCATCATTTGAAGAAAGAATGCGTGATCTACCCAATCCACTTGGAACAACAGATTCTACGCTTGTAATCACCTTAATTTCAGACGCTTGATTTGTGATTTCCTGACTAAAAACAGGGGCTATAAATAATATGTAAAATGCAAATATTGCTGCTAACTTTTTCATGTGTAAATAGTTATATAATTGTATGATTTTAATTAAACTCGTTGCGTAATAATTGCTCAATAATCGTGTTTCGCTGTGTTCCCGTATCGTCTTGTTGATTGCTTAACAGTACGATCGTAGCATCGTATGCTGGTATAAAACCAATCATGCTCCAATAGCCATTAATATCGCCAGCGTGCCAATACATGGTGGTATTACTTTCTTGGGTCGTAAACCAACCCAATCCAAAATCAGTAAAACCACTGGAAACATTTTGGGCAAATACCTCCCCTTTTTCCGCTTCTGTGAACCAATTCGACTTTACTGCATTGGTCCAGATTTCCATATCTCTCGGGGTACTACTGAAATCACCCGCACCAAAGGGAATGGCCATAGGGTACGTACTATTTGGATTTCCGTTTAAATACCCTTGTGCGTGTGCGTTAACCTCTATTTCATCCGTACCTTTGAATGAGCTTAGCATTCCCAAGGGATTAAAAATTTTCTGTTGAATGTACTGATGATAAGGCATTCCGGATACTTGCTGTACTAACAGGGCTGCAATAAGATAGTTTGAATTACAATATTGTTTCTTTGAACCTGGTGTAAAACTGAGGCCCTCTTCTGATATTAAATCCGTTATAATATCATAAATGTCTATTTCATCCAGTATTTGTCCACCCTCAAAAGCTTGTTCAACTACCAATTGATACTCTGGAATACCCGATTGATGCGAAAGTAAATGCGAAATAGATATCTGATCGCCATTCGGAAACGCTTCATCAAATTCATTTAAGGTTTGATTAAAACTGCTGATTAAGCCCTCGCGTTTTAATTGGACAAGGGCCGCAGCGGTTAGTGTTTTGGAAACAGAACCTATGCGATAAGCGAGGATGTAGTCTTGCGGCATGGAAGTACCAATATTTGCCAGCCCAAAACCCTGACGGAGTAAATCATTTCCATTTTTAGTAACAATGGCATAGCCTTGAAAATCAATCTCCCTCAATAGATTCTCTACCGTTGTGTAGTTAGTTGTTGGCGAGTTTGTATCATCATCCTTAGAGCAAGATGTAAAGAGCCCCCAAATGGATATAATACATACCACCATAAATTTTTGCAATGCTTTCATAATTGTTCGTTTTTTGATTACTAATTATGGCGCAAAGATTTATAAGATAGGCAAGCCAATCGTCCTGAATTATAATTTGAAACGAATTGATGGAAATTTGCTACGNATTNGCTTTTANCCAAGCCTTAGGGGTAATGCCCTCTGTTTTTTTGAAGTACGNATTAAAGACACTNTTAGAATTAAAGCCGCTATCATAGGCTAATCCAAGAATGGTGAGGTGNGAATTTTTAGGGTCTAAGGCTATGGTTTTAAAATGGTTTAGACGGTAGGAATTCACATACTGATTAAAATTCATGCCAATTACTTCATTTATTAAAAAGGAAACTTTATTGGTTGAAATTTCTAGTATTTCTGAAATAGTATTTAATGATAAAGAAGCATCAAGATAAGGTTTCTCTTCATTAAAATAAGCAGTTAATTTGGTTTGTAATTCCTTTTGTTCTTCCTCTAATAAAAGCGGTTTGGTGGTTTCTACAGTTTTGTGATCATCAACTATTTCATCAATTGAAAAATTACTTATATGTAACTTGTAAAAATCGTTAAACGCTCTCAAGGGTTTCAACAAAGGTTCCTGTTTGTAATTGAGAATTTGTCCGCGCTTTTGTGCTACAAATTGTTTCAATAATTCATATGCTTCCTCTTTGTAATTTGTATTGGCAAGAATGAAGAGCTCAAACAAGGTCAGTTGGTCCCGTTTTAAATGATTGGAAAGAAAGCTGGATAAAACTTCTTTAGGCAAGGACTTTCTATTTTCATTTACAGCTTCATGTAACAATTGTATCTTTTCCCACAAGGGGTTGGATTGAAATTCATTTTCCAATTGTTCCCTTTTATTAAGTGCAATTAAACAAACCGCTTTTTTATGATAGGCCAAATCAAAGTCACGACGTAGCTGAATAGCCTTTGTAATATGGTATAAGGCAATATCAAAGTCACCTTTATAGTAATGGATATTTGCGAAAATGTATTGGTTGTTTGCTGAAAGCGGATCTATTTCCAACAATTTTTTTCCATAAAATATAGCTTCATTAAAATAGCCATGCGCCATAAATAACTTGACCATAACATCCAACGCATCAGTATGATTAGGATTTATTGCAAGAACATCATTTAGGTAATGATATGTAGATTTAAAGTCCCATTCTCTCCAAAAACATTTATTTACATAACACATGGGGTGTTCGGGTAAATGGGTATCAATTTCTTTGGCTTTCATTAAGTTGAGAAAAGCTTTTTCAGTTCCTTCCTCTTTATCCATATACCCCCAAGTGGTTAACAACTCATAGCATTGAACATTGCCATAATATGCTTTTGCATAATTAATATCTAATGAAATTGCTTCATTATAAAATTGGATAGCCTTTTTTAAGGCATCTGGTGTCCATTGTAATTGATTGAAGCGTCCTTTTAAAAATAATTGATATGCATCAATACTGTTTGTTGGTTGCTCAATTAAATGGTCCTTAACTTCAAAATGCCCAAAATTATTTCGGATTTCATCTGCTATGGCAAGACTGATCTCATCTTCTAAATCGAATATATCGATTAGTTCCCTGTCAAACCTTTTGGACCAATAATGGGTTCCATCCGTAACATCAATCAACTGGGCGGTTATTCTTACCCGCTCTTGTGATTTTTTTATGCTGCCTTCAAGAATTGTATTTACGTTTAATTGTTTGCCAATTTCCCTAATATCAATATCTCTTCCTTTAAAAGCGAAAGATGAAGTTCTTGCAATAACCTTAATTTGGTTAACTGCTGTTAGTGCATTTATGATTTCCTCGGTAATTCCATCGCAAAAGTAGTCATTGTCAATATCATTGCTCATATTGACGAATGGTAGTACTGCGATAGACTTCTGGTTGATAAATCTTAATTTTTATTGAACAAACCTAGAAAAAAATAAAAATATAAAAAAGCAAAGGAAATCAACTTAGGTCCTTTTATAAAACTAGAATTATAGTTTTTAAAACAAAAAAAGGCTTTTTTAAATATTCGCTGTTCACACAGCTTGCCCTTTACGAGACTTTCTTCTTCTTTTTATAATTGCGTCCATACCACAGTAAAACTCCCGTTACCGGAAGACTTGCTATAAGCAGGCTCGCCAAAAAAGCAATTATTTTACCCGCAATTCCGCCAATGGCGCCAATGTGGATGTCGTAGTTCATTCGCAGGATTTTATCGGCAAGCTTTGCATCCTTGTATTTTCCGTAGATTCCGGGGGTTTCAATTTCTTCCAAAGTGTTTTGGTCAAAAAAGCGATAATCGTTATCATAATATAACCCCTCGCTGTTTGATACTTCCACATAAATACTTTCATTGGGGGTCTTTGGGTAATGTAGCTCATACGCTGTTGCATTTGGTGATTCCTTTTGAAGTTTTAGAATCAGATAATCCATAGGCACAATGCTATCCTTATTGTTGGCTGCACTTTGGTTTTCGGGAATGATAAAGCGCGCTTCCTTCTCGCCACCCACCGATTTATAAACAACATATTTCAACCAGTTATAGGACATTATTGAGCCTGTAAAGGCCAGAATCAAGGCGAGCGCACATATATAAAAACCAATTATGGAGTGTAAATCGAAATTCTTGCGTTTCCATTTGGTGGTTTTCTTCCAGTCGAATTTTACACGTTGTTTTAGATTTTTTCGCTTTTTTGGCAGCCATAAAATAAAACCCGAAATAAGGATCACAATAAAAATCAGTATCGAAACCCCCACTACCTGCTCACCTATATTTTTAGGAAGCCATAAGCGCATATGCCCTTTTAGCATAAAGGGAAAGAATCCGGAGAGGTGATCGTCAACCTGGATTACCTTGCCAGAATATGGGTTTAGAAATACACTTTGGTAAAATTCGGGTTCCGCGTCATAAAAAATAACCTCTATGGCATCATCGGCCTTTTTAAAAAGGGTGCCGTGAATGGTTTGCTGTGGAAAGACGGCGGTTGCAATATCTTTTGCTTCCGTTGGCGTTAAGATGGCTGTTTGTTGGGGTTCTACTTTTTTATAATCGTCGTAAAGGCTTTCTATTTCTTCTCGAAACGCCCAACAGCAACCCGTAATGGCTACCACAAAAACTACCAGGCCCGTAGTCAGGCCAAGTATTTTATGCAGTTGGAATATGAATTTTTTAAAAGTCATGGAAGTCATTTTAAAAAGGACAACCCAATATTATAACGGGCTGCCCTTTTACTTGCTAATTAAAACGAGTAGGAAATATTGGCCAGCAGTGCCCTTGGCATCTGTGGGTTTATGGTTGACCAGCCCTTATAATATTCCTCGTTAAGGGCATTGTTTAATTTTAAACCTATTCTGTATTTTTTCGCCTGATAAAAAACGGAAGCGTTTACTACGGTATAGCTCGGAAGTATAAATTCTCCGGTAGATTCATAATTGATGGCAAAACTTTCACTGGCACCATTAAGGCCTGCCCCTAGACCGAAGCCATTGAGCGTTCCTGTTTGGAATTCATAGCTTGCCCAAAAATTGTAAAGGGTTTCCGGTCCAGCTTCCAGCGGACGCCTGTTGAGGATTTCGATATTGTCAGATTTCGTTGTTTCGCTATCGTTATTGCTGTAGCCTGCTCGAATGTTTAAGCCAGGAATGGGGTTGGCGTTTATTTCAATCTCAAAACCTTTGCTTACCACTTCCCCACCCTGTATTTTATTGAATGGCGATGATGGATCGGTAATAACGCGGTCTTTCACCTTAATGTCGTAATAACTTGCCGTAACATTTAATCGATTGTTGAAAAGGTTTGTTTTTATTCCAAACTCCAATTGATTGGCCTGTTCGGGATCAAAAGTCTTTAGGGTTTGCGGGCCATCCTCTGGGTTTCCTACCAATTGGGGCGCCACGTTGGTAAAACCGTTTTGATAGTTTGCAAAGAGGGAAAGCTTATCGGCTATGGGTTGGTATAGCAATCCAAATTTTGGGGATAGGGTTGTTTGGTCGTAATCGTCTTCGGTAGATGTTAAGTCACCTTCGTTGTCAAATCGGTCCAAACGCAAACCTACCATAGCAGAAAGCTGATCAGTAATATTTAATACATCTGAAGCATACACACTATAAATATGGTATTTGGATTTATTGTTTCCTACCGCCTGCGAAGCCAAGACCGCATCAACACCCGCTGTGGAGAGTGGGTATAGATCCGTTTCAACCTCCTGTGTAAATGGATTGTCCCCGTTGGCCCCTCCTTCAGGAGTAATATTTCCGTAAAAGGCATAACCCGTACCATTATCCGTTTGGGTGGCATTAAAATAATCCAACCCGATTACCACTCTATTTCGAAGCGAGGCAATCTTAAAATCGCCTATAAAGTTTTGTTGGATATCGGTAGTTTGTGTATTCGCGTTCTGTTTATTGATAAAGCGGGAAAACGTATTATTGCCCAAAAGGCCATAATCAAACAGATAGGAATAATATCCCGTTGTGGAAGTAGTGCTTTTTGAAAGTAGCGTTTGCGATTGCCAAGTATCAGACAGCTTGTAATCCATTTCAATGCGGTAATTCTGGTTTGGATTTTTAAGGGTTAAGTCGTTGCTGGTAAAGGAAAGTTTATTGTTATAGCCCAGCTCTTCTAAATTACTTGCTTCGGTGGGCGCACTTCTGTTTAGGAACAAAAACATAGGGTTGGTCTGTTCAGCCTGGGTTATTTCCGCATAGAGCGAAAAGGAAAGCCTGTTGTTTACCTTATAGGATAGTGAGGGCGCTACAAAAAAGGATTTTCTAAAACCTGCATCCTGAAAACTTTGTTCGGTAGTATAGGCCGCATTTATTCTGAAATATAGATTGTCTTCCTTACTTAGGGCAGTATTAAAATCGCCTATAATTTGGTTTAAGCCATAAGTTCCTGAGGTATACGACAGCTCCCCTCCTGTTCCCACATAGGGTTTTTTTGTAACCACATTTATGAGTCCGCCATAAGAGCTTACCGCATTGCCGAACAAGGTTGCGGAAGGACCTTTTAGCACTTCGATGCGCTCCACATTTGCAGGATTGATGGTTCCATTGGTCAGGCCGGGCAATCCATTTACCAATTGCGGCTGTACCGAAAACCCTCGCAGCGAATAATATCCTGCCCCATCTCCCCCACGGCCAGTGGATGCCCAGAGCTGTTCCACGCCTGTGGCATTTTTTAGGGCATCGTCAAAATTTGTAATTACCTGCGATTCCAAAAGCTCGGTGGTTATGGTGCTATATACTTGGGTGTTTTCTATATCCTTTAAGGGAAGCTTGGCCACGTAGGCCGTCTGTTTTCTTGAGAACTTATTGGTGCGCTCCCCTTCTATGACCACTTCATTAAGAATTTCGTTTCCTTCATACAGGGTTATGGTATTTAGTTCCAGATTTTGGTTGTCTGCAACCGAAAAGTTAATTTCCCTTGTTTTAAATCCCAAATAGGAAACAGAAAGAATGTAGCTGCCGCTCGTTAGATTTTCAATTCGGAAAGTTCCGTTGTCATTGGATTGCGTTCCTTTAGTGCCACTTTTGATAAACACATTTACTCCCGAAAGTGGATTCTGATTATTATCCTTTATAGTGCCGGAAACGGATGCATTTTGTGCGAAGGTGTACGTTGTGATGAGAAATGTAAAGAGGGTGATTAGTTGGCTTTTCATTGTTCTTTATTTAGACTAGATATAAATAATAATTTCTGGCAAATATATTTCTCAAAAACTGTACTTGCAAATTATTTATAATAAATCTAAATAAGAATTTATAAGGTGTTGATACGGTAATGGTTATTGGTTGGAATTACAAGATAGCCATAGATTATGGAAAACTTTTGAGATTTTTAGTAATCAAGATTCTAATTAAAACGGGTTGAATTTTTAAGTCGAAAATTTCTCATTTATCACGCTTGCATTTGAGCGATTGAAGTAGAAGTGCAAAGCATACCCTTGTTCAAGAAAAGCATTTGAAATGCGAATTAAGTAATTCTAAATCTAACTTTTAACTTTTATAATAAAGTCAGTGTTAAATAATGTTAGCAAACATGGGAAAGCGCCGGGAATTTGATAGCTTGTATAAATATTTAGAAAACAGTTTTAAAATAACTTAAAATCAAATTGCTATGAAAACACCAAATTTTGAAGACAAACAAGGAAAACACCCCATCCCCCACGCTAAAGGAATCGCTAAGGACGATAACCTAAACCCTAAATCACAAACGGATGGAAAAGGTGCAAAAAAAGATAAGCAGGAAGAAGAGTAATTGGAATAAATTGTAAAATAGAAAACAGTATGAAAGATAAGAAAACCCCCATGTTGGACCCCAAGCATAAGAATGAGCAAAATATAGAAAAGCAGGACAGTCCACAAGAACCTAATTCCAAACCAGAGTCGGTAAAGGAGCCTAAAAAGGAAAATCCCAAAAAAGTGCCAGAATCCAATGATCCTGCAGGCTATAGTGAATCTGGGAATGTTAAGAAATCTCCCATTAAGAAAAAATAGGCGGGAATTCTTTTGAAGCAATTAGTTAGTGGAATGAGATTAACTCCTATGAATTTTCAAGTTGCTTAATTGTCATCGCAATGAAGGTTTAATGTTGAGGTTAACCTCTTTGAATCTTAGATTTGCTGCGAACGCATCCCCCCTTTTGAAGAGCCTGTCCCGAGCCTTTCGAGGGAGGGCTAAGGAGATGTTCTTGATAACAAATGACTTCGTGAGATTGTTCGCAATGACAGTTTTACTCCAACTTAAGATGGAGTCTGGGCCTTTTCATATATAAGTCCTTCCGCTTTTAATTCCTTCCAAAAATCACTGGGAATGCTACTTTTCCACGCCTTTACATTTTCCGCCACCTGCTCGGTTTTACTGGCTCCCGGAATAATGGCAGCAAATTCGTCAGCCGCCAGTACAAAATGCATAGCGGCAGTAATAATATCGGTGCCATTTGCCTTGGCAATGTCCTTGATCTTATCGCGTTTTTCTGTCATTCCCTTGGGAATATGCGGTTTGTAATTATACCGATCCCTTCCGGCAATGAAGCCCGAATTATAGCCAGCCCCGGAAACCAATTTTACGCCATTCTTTCGCACTGCAGGCAGAAGGCGGTCCACAGCTTCCTCATGCTCCAATATGGAATATTGGGTCGCGGAAAGGCAAATGTCGGGATCGGCTGCTTCCATGCAATCCAATATGGGACGTATCTTGTTTACACCCATTCCCCAAGCTTTTATAATCCCTTGATCCCTATAATCGGAAAGTACTTTAAAGGCACCTTTTTTTGCAATATCCATGTGATAATCGTAACGATCTCCCACCTGGTCTTCAGATAGGTCGTGTACATACACAATATCAATCGAATCCAGACCGGTACGTTCCAAACTGTCTTCTATCGATCTTTTAGTGGCATCGGCCGAATAATCGTGATAGTAATCAAATGATAACGGATTTTCCCACATGGTGAGCGGCTCCTCCCCTTTTGCTACCTTTGTAAAAAGTCTTCCTACTTTGGTTGAGAATAAAAAATCTGATTTGTCCTTGGTTCGCAAAAATTCCCCAAATCGTCTTTCACTTTTGGTAAGTCCATACCAGGGTGAGGTATCAAAATAACGTATTCCTAAGTCCCACGCTTCTTGCAATATATTATGTGCCTGTTCGTCAGTTATATTTTCAAATGCGGTACCAATGGCCACGCCCCCAAGTCCCAATTCATGTTGTTCTTGCATAGATAATTCTTTCATAGTACTTATTTTTTTAAGCAGAATTAATCCCTGCTCATTATATTTAAAACCAATATAATAAGTAACTATTTTTTATGGAGTTAAGAAAAGGTTATAATTGCTATAGCCACTTTTTTCGCTTAAAATACCAAAGAAGACCGAAAAAGACCAAAACCATCGCTCCCCAAAGGTAGTAATAGCCGTATCTAAAGTGCAATTCGGGCATATGGTCAAAATTCATCCCGTAGATTCCCGCCATAAAAGTTAGTGGAATAAAAATAGAAGCCATTATTGTCAACACTTTCATTACTTCGTTCATTTTGTTGCTAATGGTGGTCATATACATATCCATTAAACCCCAAATCATTTCACGGTATATTTCAACACTTTCATTTACTTGAATTATGTGGTCATATAAATCGCGGATGTATTTATTGGTTCGCTCTTCAATAAGTGTCGATTCAATTTTTTCCAATCTGTTTACAACTTCTCGCAGGGGCACTACAGCTTTTCTAATTCTAAGAATTTCCTTTTTCAGGTCCTGTATTTCCTCTGTAATATTAGGATCTTCCTTATCGTCAAAAAGTTTGTCCTCAAGCATTTCAACCTTATTGCTCAAAAATTCAACTACGGTGAAATAATTATCGACTACTGCATCAAGAATGGCAAACATTAAATAATCGGACCCCAGTCCTCTAACCCTTCCCTTTCCGTGCTCCAAGCGCTCCCGAAGATCACCAAAAATATCTCCTTCTGCTTCCTGGAAAGTAATAACATAATCTTTGCCCACTACCATGCTTATGTGTTCTGAAGTGAGTTGTTCGTTATCGTCGTAATGCAGCATTTTGAATACGATAAAAAGATACTCTTCGTATTCATCAATTTTTGGCCGCTGGTTGGTAGTAACAATGTCTTCCTGTATAAGTGGGTGAAGTTCAAAGTGGTTCCCCAGCGTAACAATATCATCGGTATTGCTAAGCCCGTTTACATTTATCCAAGTAATGTTTGTGGAGTCTTCGTAGTTAAAGGCTTCCTGTATATTATTTGTTTCAAAGCGGTGGAAATGTTCTTTGGAGTAATCTATTATGTCCAGTTTCGTTACCGTGGTGGTTTTTTTTCCTGTATATGCAACGGTACCAGGCGAAAGATTTTTTGCTCTTTTAGGTTGTATTTTGGTGGTTTGTGGTTTTTTTCTTCTTCTTGCAGCCATAAAAATTGATTATTTTTTAAAGGTAGGAAAAAGTATAAATATTATTCCGCTTTATGACGCTGCTGAAGTACTTTATCCACATCGCATAACATAAAACCCTTTGCCTGAAGCAAAATCAAATAATGAAAAAGCAAATCGGCACTTTCATTTAGAAAAAGATCGTCCTTGCTGTCTTTGGCCTCAATAACTACTTCCACAGCCTCCTCGCCAACTTTTTGCGCAATTTTATTGATGCCCTTTCGGAAAAGGGATGCTATGTATGAATCCTCATTTTCGGGGTTTTCTTTTCTATTTTGAATTGTGTTTTCCAATACTGAAAGGAAACCAAAATTGGAAACATTTTTTTCCTGCCAGCACGTATCCGTCCCTGTATGGCAAACAGCTCCCGTGGGATTTACTTTAATTAGCAATGCATCGCTATCACAGTCAACCGAAATTGAAACTAGATTCAGAAAATTGCCGCTCTCCTCACCTTTCGTCCACAGCCTTTGTTTGCTACGGCTAAAAAAAGTAACCTTTTTTGATTGGTTGGTTTTTAAAAATGCCTCCTCGTTCATATACCCAAGCATCAGCACTTTGCTGGTCTGCGCGTCCTGGATTATAGACGGAACCAACCCGTCATCATATTTTTTAAAATCTATTTTCATTATGTTTTATTTTAAAGTTGAAAGTAGAAAGGCTACTTTAGTTTTTGTATTTTCATATTTCAATTCTCGTATTTCTATTTTCGTATTTCGTAATTCGTATTTCATTAAATTCTTACAGCAATTCCCTGAATTTTCAATTCTTTTTTTAAATTATTAATAGCTATTTGCTTAAAGTGAAAAACGCTGGCGGCCAAAGCTGCATCGGCTTTTCCTTCAATGAAAGCAGCAGTAAAGTGATGGATTTTTCCCGCGCCACCCGAAGCGATAATCGGGATGTTCAATTCGGTGGATAACTTTGCCAAGGCCTCGTTTGCAAATCCATTTTTGGTGCCGTCGTGATCCATAGAGGTAAAAAGGATCTCGCCCGCACCACGTTTTTCAACCTCTTTAGCCCATTCAAAAAGATCTAGTTCCGTAGGCTTTTTCCCTCCCATCAAATGTACTTTCCATTTGCCTTGAATTTGTTTAGCGTCAATGGCCACAACGATACATTGTGAACCAAATCTTGAAGCCAAGTCGTTTATCAATTGTGGATTTCTTACAGCGGAAGAATTCACCGAAACCTTATCAGCACCATTGTTTAACAAAATTCCTACATCTTCCACAGAAGAAATTCCACCGCCAACAGTAAAGGGAATGTTGATCGTCCCTGCAACATTTAAAACCAATTCGGCCAACGTTTTCCTGCGTTCTTCGGTAGCTGAAATATCCAAAAAAACCAATTCGTCGGCACCGTTCTCGGAATAGCACTTTGCCAATTCCACTGGGTCACCCGCATCGCGCAAATCGAGGAAATTGATTCCCTTTACGGTACGACCGTTTTTTATATCCAAGCAGGGGATTATTCGTTTAGTTAACATCAAAAGTACGAGTTACGAACGCCGAGCGCCGAATTGAAGTTTGAGGTACGAGCGATGAACGACGAGATTTGGAAATATTTATCATAATCTTTTTCTTGCGGTTTTTATAGAAGCTACTGTTATTGCAACTAACTCATCACTTTCATCGATTAATTTTTGTATAGTTTCGGTGTTGTTTGAATTGATTTCTAACAATATTTCCAACCAAAACATACTTTCGTCTGCTTCTTCTTCTACAATTTTTAACTTGTTTATAAAATCACGATCAGATTTTGCTCTGTTCGCAGCGCGATAATTTGCGCCAACAGAACTCGATGACCGAATAAGTTGACGTACAATTGAGTCAAATTCCCTTGATTTTGGAATTTTAGTACATAATTCCAGACAATTTAAAGTGAACCTTTTGGTTCTAGCTTTTAAATCCTGCATATCCTTTTATTTAATGTTAGAAAATTCAATGTAATGAATATTTCAATTATTTAGTAACCTTTCATTTTTCGCATAACTCATTATTCGAAACTTATCGTTCATCATTCGTCGCTCGTCAATCGTCGTTCAAAATATAGTTTTCAAGTTGTTTCAAACTGATTCGATTTTCGTAAATCGCTTTGCCGATAATTACACCTTCACAGCCTATTTCAGCAAGTTTTGGCAGTTCTTCAAAAGTCGAAATTCCCCCAGAGGCAATCAATTTTATTATTTTGGTTTCAGCAATGATTTGTTGATACAAATCAAATGAGGGGCCTTGCAACATTCCGTCTTTACCGATATCGGTACAGATTACATAACTAATTCCTGCTTCCAAGTATTTCTGGACAAAGGGAATTAATTCTAAAGCTGAGTCTTCCATCCATCCACTAATTGC
>PAZL01000044.1 GCA_002715485.1 Aequorivita sp.
TGGTGGTGCCACAACTAGTAAAGCACACACGGCTGTTAAAATTGACCCCGAATACGAATGTGCTGTGGTGCATATAAACGATGCTTCCCGGGCGGTAACAGTTGTAGGCGATTTGTTGAAAAAGGAAACTTCGGATTTATATAAATTTAATCTTAAAAAAGAATACGACATATTCAGAAAGGATTTTCTAAAACGTCAAAAAGTAAAAACTTATTTGTCCATTTCCGAAGCACGAAAAAATAAATTTCAAATTGATTGGAACACTTCAGAAATAAAAAAACCGAATCAGTTGGGGGTGCAGGTTTTAAATGATTTCGATTTGAGTATTTTAAAAGAATATATCGATTGGACACCCTTTTTCCGAAGTTGGGAACTTCACGGAAAGTATCCAAATATTTTGAAGGATGAAATTGTAGGCAAGCAAGCAACCGAATTATTCGCTGATGCCCAAAAAATGCTCGACAAAATCATTTCAGAAAAACTTTTGGAAGCGCGTGCGGTCTTTGGAATTTTTGAGGCGAATACTGTAAATGATGATGATATAACAATTCAAAATTCAGAATTCAGAATTCAAAATTATTTTTTCCGAACACTTCGCCAACAATCACAAAAAGCCACTGGAAAACCGAATCTTGCCTTAGCCGATTTTATTGCGCCAAAGGAAACCGGAATTCAGGATTATATCGGCTGTTTCTGTGTAAGTACGGGTTTTGGTACTGCGGAATTGGCTTCAAAATATGAGAATGAGCACGACGATTACAATGCCATAATGGTAAAAGCTTTGGCAGACCGTTTGGCAGAGGCCTTTGCGGAATATCTTCACAAAAAAGTGCGCACGGAATATTGGGGTTACGCTTCCGAAGAAAATCTTTCCAATGAAGATTTAATTTCAGAAAAATATAAAGGCATTCGTCCCGCGCCGGGCTATCCCGCTTGTCCCGACCATTTGGAGAAATTGACTATTTGGGAAGTTTTAAAAGTAAAAGAAAACATTGGCGTTGAACTTACCGAAAGTTTGGCAATGTGGCCTGCGGCTTCGGTTTCGGGCTATTATTTTGCGAACCCCGAAGCGCGTTATTTCGGACTTGGAAAAATAAAGGAAGATCAAGTGGAAGATTTCGCAAAACGAAAAAATATGAATTTAGAAGAAGCCACAAACTGGCTTAAAACAAACTTAGCGGATTAATTATAAAAAGATAACCGCCTTCGCGGGCATGACTATGAAAGTAACCGAACACATAGAAAACGGAAAGGGGAAAACACAATTTTCGTTTGAGATTTTACCGCCTTTAAAGGGCGAAAATATCCATTCCATCTTTGAAAATATTGACCCTTTGATGGAGTTTAAACCACCTTACATAAATGTGACTTATCACCGTGAGGAATACGTTTTTAAGGAATTAAAAAATGGCTTGATTGAAAAGAAAATAGTTCGTAAACGTCCTGGAACGGTGGGAATTTGTGCCGCAATTCAAAACAAATATGATGTGGATGCCGTACCACACATTCTTTGTGGAGGTTTCACTAAAGAAGAAACCGAGAATTTTTTGATCGATCTTCAGTTTTTGGGGATCGACAATGTTATGGCGCTACGGGGCGATGCGGTAAAAAGTGAAACCTATTTTACACCTGAAAAAAACGGCCATAAATATGCCTGTGATCTGGTTTCGCAAATAAATGCACTAAATAAAGGAACCTATTTGGATGACGAGCTTCAGCATACTTTTCCAACCGACTTCTGCGTGGGAGTTGCGGGTTATCCCGAAAAGCATATGGAAGCTCCTAGCAGCGAAAGCGATATCCATTTCCTAAAAAAGAAAATTAAGAATGGTGCGGAATATATAGTGACACAGATGTTTTTCGACAATGAAAAGTATTTCAAATTTGTGGAAAAATGCAGGGCGGAGGGTATTACCGTTCCTATTATTCCCGGCCTAAAACCCATTGCTGTGAAATCGCATCTCAATTTAATTCCACATCGCTTTAAAGTTGATTTACCCGATGCTTTGGTAATGGAAGTGGTTAAAGCAAAGGATAACAAAGCCGTTCGGCAGATTGGGATTGATTGGTGCGTAAAGCAAAGCAAGGAACTGGTAAAAGCGGGCGTGCCCTTTCTTCATTATTATTCTATGGGAAAAAGCAGCAATATTAAGGAAATTGCTTCGCAGGTATTTTAAGATTGCTTTATTTTGCGGCGATGTCCCGGATTGCACTTTTAGTATTTCTTTTCACCACTTCTTTGATTTTTTCGCAAGAAAAAAACAAGGATTTCTTTGTGGACGCTAATTATTTCTACGGAACTATACTTCGGCACAATAAGGATATTTCACATTTAGTGAAAGCACATCCCTATGGTTTCATTCTCGGGTTCAACCGAAAAACTTATGGAAACGAAAGTTGGCAACAGGAATACAATTACCCCGATTGGGGTTTTTCATTTGTGCATCAAAACGCAAATTATGATGTGCTGGGACAAAATTATGGTCTGTACGGTCATTTCAATTTTTACTTTTTAAAACGAAATCTCTTCTTCCGAATAGGGCAAGGGATTGCCTATAACACCAATCCTTTTGATTTGGAAACCAATTTTAAAAACAATGCATACGGAACCCGTTTGTTGAGTTCAACCTATTTAATGCTGAATTACAACAAACAAAACCTTTTTAAGAATTTTGGAGTACAGGCAGGGATTGCTTTGGTGCATTATTCCAACGGAAATTTTAAGGCGCCAAATTCGAGTACGAATGCATTTACGGTAAATATAGGAGTGCAATATGCTGTTACTGATGAAAGAAATCCTGAATACATTTCCGATTCCCTTCCCAATAAAATTACAGAACCCATAAAGTACAACTTTGTGCTTCGCGGCGGTTTGAACGAAAGTGATTATTTAAACCTTGGCCAGCACCCGTTTTTTGTGGTTTCGGCCTTTGCGGATAAGCGAGTGAGTTATAAAAGTACGCTTCAGTTGGGGGCTGATTTTTTCTATCTGCCATTTCTGAAAAAGGAAATAGAATATCTTTCCATTGCTTTTCCGAATATGGGCGTGGAAGGCGATGAGGATTTTAAGCGAGTCGGGGTTTTTGCAGGACACGAACTTCACATCAATAAATTGGCTATCGTTTCACAGGTTGGTTATTATGTTTATTATCCATACGATTTTGAGGGAAGGACTTATTTTCGGGTTGGTCTGAAATATTATTTTTCCGAAAAACTTTTTAGTGCCATCACCTTAAAATCACACGGTGCAAAAGTGGAAGGCGTGGAATTTGGCGTGGGAATTAGAATATAGATTATGAAGAAGTTTCTTTTTATTGGGCTCATGTTTTTGTTGTTTTCATGCGATTCCGACAAGAGTTGGGATTGCGTTCAAACTGCTGGAAGTACGGTTTCCAAGGAATATGTTGTTTCCGAATTTTCGAAAATCAGGATTGAGGATGATGTCACGCTCTATCTTAAACAAGGAGAAACGCAAGAAGTAAAACTTGAAACCGGTGAAAACCTTTTGAGTGATATTTCCGTAAGTGTTGAAGAAAATACTTTGGTGGTTAAAGATAATAATGACTGTAATTTGGTGCGAGATTATGGAATTACGAAAGTATTTGTAACCGTTCCAAACATTACTGAAATCAGGAATAGCTCGGCTTATGATGTGATTGGGGAAGGAACTTTAAACTTTCCAAATCTGACCTTGGTTAGCAATAGCTCAGCGGGACCAGAAACAATTAGAAAAAGTGGCGATTTTTATTTGAATATTATTTGTGAAAAATTTCGCGTAAGTGCAAACGGACAAAGTATTTTTTACATATCGGGCAATTCTGAAGAGGCCATTCTAAGTTTTGCGGATGAAATGCCACGCTTTGAGGGAAAGGATTTTATAATAAATGAACTTACTGTTTTTCAGCGAAGTGCAAACAAAATGATTGTAAACCCGCAAGAAAGTATCGTTGGAAAAATCGTGGCAACGGGCGATATTGTTAGCTACAACCGCCCGCCATTGGTAGATGTAAAAGAATTATTCACGGGCAGGCTATTATTTAAAGATTAGTTTATCTTTACGGGCGTTGAAAAAAATATGAAGTACTTTCTTTCCGTATTCTCAGCTTTAATCTTGAGTATTCCTCTTTTTTCGCAGGAAAAAGAACTGAAGCCCGTTTCTTTGGAAGCAGATTTTTTCTATGGAAGCATTCTGGAACACAATCCAGATATCGAACACTTAATTACTGGGCATCCCACTGGTTTCGTTCTCTCCTATAACCGAAAAAGTTATGGGTTTAATGAATGGGAACGTCGCTATAATTACCCAGATTGGGGTTTTACGGTTGCCTATCAGAGTATGCATAACGAATATTTGGGTGATATTGTAGGCGCTTATGGGCATATAAACTGGTATTTTTTAAACAGACATTTTATGCTCCGGGTAGGTCAGGGAATCGCCTATTCAGGAAGCCCTTTTGACGCCCAATCCAATTTCAATAATAACGCATACGGCACACAACTTTTAAGCACAACCCTTTTAAAAGGAAATTTTGTTCGCGAGAATATATGGAAGGGGCTTGGTTTTCATGCTGGATTTACAATTATTCATTATAGCAATGCCAATTTTAAAGCGCCAAACAATAGTACAAACACTTTTGCGCTGAATGCAGGAGTTAGCTATCAATTGGATTATAAAGAGTTTCCAGAGTATATCAAAAAAGAAGATTCGCTTAGCAGAACACACGCTGAGCGTGTAAAGTTCAATTTTGCCTTTCGGACTGGCGTTAATGAAAGTGATGTGGTTGGGCTCGGGCAGGAACCCTTTTATGTAGCTTCTGTTTTTGCCGATAAACGCATAAACTATAAAAGCACATTTACCGCTGGGGTAGATGTTTTCTTTTCAACTTTTTTAAAGGAATTGATCAATTATCGCTCTATCGCTTACCCTGAAGACGGTCTTTCTGGTGATGAAGATTACAAGCGGGTTGGTATTTTTGTGGGCCATGAATGGCGTTTCAATAAAGTGGCCTTTGTTTCGCAGTTAGGGTATTATGTATATTGGCCCTATGAATTTGAAAACCGAGTTTATAACCGTTTGGGGTTGAAAAGATATTTTTTCAGTGATAAGGTCTTTGCCGCGGTAACCGTTCACGCGCATTGGGCGAAGGCCGAAGCTGTGGAATTTGGCGTTGGTTACCGATTGTAAAATTCTGAAATTTTCAGAAATAATAAATATGAAGAATTTAGTTTACGCTTTATTGATTTTGTTTTTTGCTGGATGTAGTTCAGATTCGGGCTGGAACTGTATTCAGACATCCGGAGATATTGTACAGAAAGAAGTTATGGTACCTTCATTTACCAAAATATTGGTTTGGGAACGTACCAAAGTATTCATCCAGCAGGGTGATGTTCAAAAAGTAATTATTGAAACTGGCGAAAATTTAATGAACGATGTTGAGGTTTCGGTAACCGACGGAATGCTTGAAATTCACAATAATAATAGTTGCAATTTGGTCCGCGATTATGAGCTTACAAAAATTTACATAACATCTCCTAATATTTCTGAAATAAGAAGCAGTACGGGTTATGCCATTGAAAGTATAGGTGTGCTTCGCTATCCGTCATTAACACTTTTATCTGAAGATCAGGAAAACGAGGATCAATACCACATTGACGGTGATTTTAAATTGAATTTAGAAGTACAGAGTTTAAGTGTTGTGGCAAACGGACTATCCAAATTTTATTTAAAGGGAAGTGCAACAAACACCAATTTTGGTCTGTACGCGGGCGATTGCCGAATTTTTGCTGAAAATTTAACCGTACAAAATCTATATGTTTATCATCGAAGTACAGGTGAAATGATAGTAAATCCACAACTGGCCATTCGCGGCAAGATTGTGAGTTTGGGAAATGTTATTTCCAAAAACAGACCTTCAATCGTTGAGGTTGAAGAGCTCTATCGCGGCAAGCTTATTTTTGAATAGTCAATTCCGAAAACAATTTTTCTAGCGTAGTGTTTTTTTGGTGTAGCTGAAGAATCTTTAAGCCATTATCGTGCGCAAAATCAAACACTTTTCCGCGCATATCCTGCTCGGTTTCAAAGTAAAGCTGATACACAAAACCAATGGAGTTTTCAACTTTTTGAATCTTCGGAAGCTGCTGCAGTGCCACTTCTTCCACGCGATAATCAAATTCCACTTCAATAATCTGTTGCTGATTATTTTTTAAATCTGAAAGTTTTTTATCGAGCACAATTTCGCCTTTGTTTATAATTATTACGCGATCACAAATGGCTTCCACTTCCTGCATAATGTGTGTGGAAAGCAATACCGTTTTTTCCTTCCCCACGTTTTTTATGAGCTGTCGGATTTCAATCAATTGATTTGGGTCTAAGCCCGTAGTCGGTTCATCCAAAATTAAGACTTCCGGGTTGTGCAACAGCGCATTTGCAAGCCCAACGCGTTGGCGATACCCTTTTGAAAGTTGGCCTATTTTTTTGTTCGCTTCGGGCAGTAATCCTGTTTGTTCAATAACGTTTTCAACTTCAGATTTCGGAATATCATAAATCCCTGCATTAAAAAGAAGATATTCCCTAACATACATATCCAAATAAAGCGGGTTGTGTTCAGGCAGATAGCCCACGCTTTTTTTTACGGAAATATCATCCTTGGTTATTTCAAAACCATTCACGATAGCCACGCCTTCCGTAGCGGGAAGAAAGGTAGTCAATATTTTCATCATTGTGGATTTTCCAGCGCCGTTCGGGCCTAGAAAACCTACGATTTCACCTTTTTCAATAGTGAATGAAACTTTGTTTAGCGCTTTTTGTTCGCCGTATGTTTTGGTAATATTTTCTACTTGTATCGACATATTTTTAGAAGTTGAACAAAGTTAAGCAAATAAAAAAATGAAAAAAGGCTTTTCCGCTGTTAAGAATTTTATACATTAGCAATCTATTAAAACACAATGAGCACAATTTTTACTTTCAACAATTTTTGGTTTTTCTATTTTAACGATAGAACCGGGATTGTTGTATAGGTAACTGAACCATAAAAACATTTAAAGTCCCGGAATTATTTTCCGGGATTTTTTTTTAACCTAATTTTAAAATTATGAGCCTTAAAGTCGCGATACAGGGAATTGAAAGTTCGTTCCACCACCAAGCCGTCCAAAAACTTTTTCCTAATGAGGAAATTACAATTTTAAATTGTGATTCTTTCGAAAAGGTAACAACCGCCGTAAATAATGGTAATGCAGATTACGGAGTAATTGCCATTGAAAATACCATTGTGGGCTCTATTTTGTCCAATTACGGATTGATTGATACTGGCCATTTTGGAATCTTGGCTGAAACGATTTTAAATATTCAGATGTATGTAATGGCTTTGGAAAGTGAGTCCATCCACGATATAAAGGAGATTCACTCACATCCCGTTGCGTTGCTTCAGTGTCGGGATTATTTGCAGAAATTTCCGCCACAGTTTAAAGTCATTGAAGGAAAGGACACAGCTTCCGAAGCAAAAAGAATAAAAGATGAAAAATTAATGGGCGTTGCGGCTATTGCGGGAAGGCAAGTTGCAGAAAAGTTCGGTCTCAAAATTTTAGACAGCAATATCCAAGATATAAAGGAAAACCACACGCGCTTCGTACTTTTGGGCAAAAAAGAGAATCAAACTATTCGGCGAGCTGACAAAGCTTCCATTAAATTTGTTTTGGAACACAATGTGGGAAGTTTGGGAAATGTGTTGAATCTTTTGACTACTTTCAACATAAACCTGACCAAAATACAGTCGTTGCCAATTGTTGGCAAACCTTGGCAGTATGCGTTTTTTGTGGATGTGGTTTTTGAGGATAAAAATTTATTTTTTGAAGTAATGGAAATGCTAAAAAAAACAGTGAAAGAATTAAAAATATTGGGCGTTTACAAACAAGATGAAAGTCATGCCCAAGCTCAATTTTCAAATGCAATTTTAAATGGAAAACAATAAAAACCTTCGCAACTGGCTGAATAAAATGGAGCTTGCCCATCCACTAGTTATCGCTGGGCCGTGCAGTGCCGAAACGGAAGAACAAGTATTGAAAATTGCACATCAATTAAAAGAAACAGACACTACCGTACTACGTGCAGGAATTTGGAAACCGAGAACCCGTCCGGGAAATTTTGAGGGGGTGGGTGCCCTGGGGCTTAAATGGCTTCAAAAAGCAAAACAGGAAACTGGCTTAATGACCGCAACCGAAGTAGCAAATGCCAATCACGTAGATTTGGCCTTAAAACACGATGTTGATATTCTCTGGGTTGGCGCGCGCACTACAGTTTCGCCATTTATCGTGCAGGAAATCGCCGATGCTTTAAAGGGAACGGAAAAAATTGTTTTGATAAAAAATCCCGTGAACCCAGATTTGGCGCTTTGGCTGGGTGCTGTAGAGCGCTTTTATGAAAGTGATGTGAAAAACCTGGGCGTAATTCATCGTGGATTCTCAACGTATGAAAAAACACGCTACCGTAACAACCCTGAATGGCAAATACCCATTGACCTTCAAAATAAATTTCCAGATTTGCCTTTAATCCTCGATCCTTCACATATTGCGGGGCGCAGGGATATTATATTTGACCTTTGCCAAACTGCTTTGGACCTAAATTACGATGGCTTGATGGTAGAAACGCATTTTGATCCCGATAACGCCTGGAGCGATGCAGCACAGCAAATTACTCCCGCAAGTTTAAAACAAATGACGATTGATTTGCGAATTCGAAAACAGGAAGGCGATGCAGTTGAGTTTAAAAATAAACTGAATACTTTGCGAACCAAGATAGATGTATTGGATCATCAACTGATAGAGTCCTTAGGAAAACGAATGAAAATTGCCGATGATATTGGGATGTTGAAAAAGAAGAACAACGTTGCCATTCTTCAAACAAAACGTTGGAACGAAATTTTGGGAAAAATGATTTTGGAGGGCGAAGAAAACCAGTTAAGTGAGGAATTTATTTTACGAATTTTTAAAGCAATTCACCAAGAATCAATCAATCATCAAAAAAAGGTTATTAATGATTGAAAAGTTTTGCAACTTTGTGCAATGAAAGGCCTTGTATATAAATCTACTGGAAGCTGGTATAGCGTAAAAGCTGAAAACGGTACATTTTACGATTGTCGTATAAAGGGCAAATTCCGTATTGGGGGCATTAAAAGCACCAACCCTGTAGCTGTAGGGGATCAAGTAGATTTTGAAATAGAAAAAAAGGGTGATGAAACTGTCGGCGTAATCTCACATATTGATGAGCGCGAAAACTACATCATCCGAAAATCCGTAAATCTTTCCAAACAGACCCATATTATTGCTGCGAATATTGATGTTGCCTTTTTGTTGATTACTCTAAATAATCCGCCAACATTTACCACTTTTATAGATCGTTTTCTGGTAACTGCTGAAGCCTATCATATTAAAGCTGTATTGCTTTTCAATAAAATTGATACTTACAATGAAGACGAGTTGTTGGAGATAAAATTTCTTGCTGCGCTTTATCGAAAAATTGGGTATGAGTGTATTGGAATTTCAGCAATAACAGGAAAAAATATTGATAAAGTTAAAACATTGATGCAGGATAAAGTAACTATGTTTTCTGGTCACAGCGGGGTTGGAAAATCTACTTTAATCAATGCAATCGAACCTGGCTTGGCCTTAAAAACCTCCGAAATTTCAGAGCAACATTTGCAAGGGCAACACACCACAACTTTTGCTGAAATGTTTGATCTTTCCTCTGGCGGACAAATAATAGACACTCCCGGCATCAAAGGTTTTGGGGTAGTTGAAATTGATAAGGAAGAACTTGGCGATTACTTTCCAGAGTTTTTCGAACTGAAAGAAAACTGCAAGTTTAACAACTGTCTGCATCTGGAGGAGCCGCACTGCGCTGTAAAAGAAGCATTGGAAAATGAAGAAATAGCATGGTCCCGCTACAAAAGTTATCTCCAGATTTTGGAAGGCGAAGAGGATCATTTCAGAAAAGATATTTATAATGAAAAGTAGCTTTACTTTAGCTAGCTGTCCAAAAATCTAACAATCCAAAATGCGCGTTTTAATCCAAAGAGTAAAAAAAGCATCCGTAACGATAGAGGGAGAAATTTTTTCTGAAATAAACCAAGGATTGCTCATTTTGTTGGGAATTGAAACTGAAGACACCCAAGAAGACATTGACTGGTTGGCGGGGAAAATTGCACGTTTGCGGATTTTTTCAGATGAAAACGATGCGATGAATTTATCTGTACAGGACATTAATGGTGATTGTTTGGTCGTAAGCCAATTCACGCTTCACGCAAATACAAAAAAAGGAAACCGACCTTCGTTCATTCATGCCGCAAGACCTGAAAAGGCTATCCCGATGTACGAAAAATTTGTGCTTCAACTTGAAAATGAAACAAATAAAAGTATAAAAACTGGTAGCTTCGGAGCTATGATGGATGTTTCTTTAATAAACGACGGCCCTGTGACAATTTGGATAGATTCAAAAAGAAGAGAATAAATTCTTTAACTTTTTTTTAACCTTTCAGAATTTTTATATATTGCCGAAAAAAATTGAATTCAGGTTATCCAGCGATGTAACTAAAACATTGAAAATAATAAAATTGGGTCTTCCGTCTTCCTTTTTGCAAATTATTCTATACAGATGAAAAAGATTTTTTGCTTTGCATTTCTTATTTGCACGGCTCATATTTATTCACAAAAGGATTATTCCATCGCATCTATCCCAAAAGAACTAACAGAATATTCCAATAGTGTTTTGATTGATGAATTGGTTGAAATTGACGTAACCGACATCAATAAAATGATGGAGAAAACACATCGTATTATTGCAATATTGAATAAACTTGGCGATGGCGATGCACGGCTTTATGAATATTATGATTCAAATTCACGTGTCAAGAATGTGGAGGTTAGAATTTACAATGCCTTTGGAAAGGAAATTGAACACTTTAAAAAGAAGGATTTCAAGGATGTGAGCCGAACTGGAAGTAATATGTATGCAGATTCACGAGTATTTTATTTAGATTATACACCTACATCATATCCTTACATTGTTGTTTTTGATAGTGAAACTGAAACGGGTGATACTGCATTTTTAAGTCCTTGGTTTCCTTTGAATGGACATGCTGAAAGCACTCAGAAAAGTGTATTAAAAATTAAATACAATCCTGCAAATAAACCCAAATATAAACCGCAAAATCTAGACGGTTTTGATATTACAATCTCAGATACTCCCGACGAACTCGTTTTCTCAGCTTCAAACTTAAAAGCTATTAGGTACGAAGAACATGCTCCTTTAATGAACAAGATATTTCCAAACATTTATGTTGCTCTCAATAATTTTAAACTGAAAGAATCTATGGGTTCAGGCAAGGATTGGCAACAATTTGGAAGTTGGATGAACAAAAGTTTGCTTTCAGATGTTAGTGATTTGCCAGAGGGTACTTTAGCACGTATAAAAAGTCTTGTTGCCAATGAGACTACAAATGAAGGTAAGGCTCGAAAAATATATCAGTTTGTACAAGACAAAGTACGTTACATTAGTATTCAAATAGGGATCGGCGGGTGGAAACCTATGTTGGCCTCAGATGTGGACAAACTCAGTTATGGTGACTGTAAGGCATTGACAAATTACACTAAAACGCTGCTTGATGCTGTTGGCGTACCCTCTTACTATACCGTTGTATATGGTGATAGGATGAAGTGGGATATTATGGAAGATTTTTCATCCTTACAAGGTAACCATGTAATTTTAGGAATACCAGATAATGATGAGATAACTTGGTTAGAATGTACCAGCCAAGATACGCCTTATGGATACATCGGAAAATTTACCAATGATAGGGATGTACTGATAATAACACCCGAGGGGGGCAAAATAGCACATACCAAAGTTTATGAAACTGAAGAAAACATCCAAGAAGGTATAGCCAATGTGAAGGTAGATGCCAATGGAAATGTAACTGCAACTTTCAAACGTATTTCCAAGGGGCTTCAATACGATGATAAATACATGCTTCCAAAAGAAAAACAAGAAGACATAGACCAATATTATAAAAAGAAGTGGAATTATATAAATGGCTTTTCACTCACAGATATAAAGCTGGATAATAACAGGCAGGAAGTAATATTTACTGAAGAACTGACCCTCAATATCCCAAATTACGCAAACCCTGTTAGTAACGATTATCTTTTTTGCGCCAATATCTTTAATCAGAACCAATACATTCCGCCGCGAATAGATACCCGCAAACAAAATCTTTACATAGGGAATGGGTATGTTGATATTGATACGGTTACTGTTGAGGTGCCCGAAAATTTTGACATTGATGGACTTCCCGATGAAACAATTTTGGAAACCAAATTCGGGAAATATCAAATTAATTTCAATATAAATTCAGATAACAACTTAGTCTATACTCGTAAAATGGTGCTAAATAAAGGTGAATATCCACCTTCGGAATATGAAAATTTCCGTGATTTTTTGCGATCCATTGCTCGATTGGACAAAACTAAAATTCTATTAAAACAAAATGTACAATAAATTCCTAACCCACATGAAATCTACCTTACTCACTGTAATTGCTGTTTTGTGTTTTTTTAACGCATCTTTTGCCCAAGATTATAAATTTGGAAAAGTTTCCAAAGAAGAAATACTTCAAAAAGAACATCCAGTTGATCCAACAGCAGAGGCTGCAATATTGTATCGGGAAGTCCATACAAATTTTGAATTTTCAACAAGTTCAGGGTTTTATATGGTTACCGATGTTTTTGAACGTGTAAAAATTTACACTAAAAAAGGTTTTGATTGGGCTTCAAAAGAGGTTGAACTATATCAAGGCAATTCGGGCTCAAATGATGAAATTTCTGGTCTTAGGGGATATACATACTATCTGGATGGCAACGATAAAATTGAGGAAGTGAAACTTAGAAATGATGGTATTTTTGAAGAAAAGACAACTAAATATGTCCACAAATTAAAGTTCACTATGCCAGACATACGTGAAGGTTGCGTAATTGAATATAAGTATAGTATAAAATCTCCCTTCATTAGCAATATTGACGAATTCCGCTTTCAGGAGACCATTCCGGTTGACAATGTAGATGTTCGTTTTGCTTCTCCAGAATATTTCGTTTTTAAAACCCACCAAAAAGGATGGGTACCTTATAAGGTTAAAACGGAGGGAAGAGATAGGACTATTGCATTGTCAAATGCCCGAACAGAATATGATAAGTACGGAAATATAATTAACAAAGGAGGTGCAAGAGATTTAAAATACAAGGAAGATATTTACTTAATAAATTTATCTGATGTACCGGCCTTAAAGGAGGAAGCTTATGCAGGTAATATAGATAATTACTCAACTGGACTAAAATTTGAATTAAGTTATGTAGACTTTCCGGGCTCTCCCCAAAAGACTTTTTCGACTACCTGGGAAGATGTTTCAAAAGGAATATACGAAGTGGATTCATTCGGAAATGAATTATCAAAAGATAATTATTTCGAAAATGACTTAAACAATCTATTAAGCGGAGTAAGCAATCCCGAAGAAAAAGTTGGTAAAATCTTCTCTTTTTTATTGAACAAAATGACCTGGAATAACTATCTGGGTTATTATACCAATGAAGGGGTAAGGGAAGCTTATAAAAAAGGATCTGGTAATGTGGCCGATATCAATTTAATGCTTATTGCTATGTTGCGAAAAGCCAACCTTACTGCCAATCCTGTATTGGTGAGTACCAAAGATCATGGTATGCCCCTGTTTCCTACACGTAACGGATTTAATTATGTAATTGCTGCCGTGGAGCTTCCGCAAGGTGTCGTACTTCTTGACGCAACCAATAAAGATGCGGAAATAGGTGTTTTAAGAACCAGTATAATGAATTGGAAAGGCCGTTTAATAACAAAAAATGGGGCTTCTAGTTGGATCTCATTAAATCCGCAAATTCCAGCGGTTAAAAGCGCTATGGTAAACGCTGAAATAAAACCAGATCTTAAAGTGGTAGGTAAAGCCCAAAACAGGTTTACTGGTAATTATGCTTTTCAATATAGAAATGAGTATAAAAGCTTGAATGAAGATGCACAACGCAAAGCCGTAGAAAAAGAAGCTAACCAAGCAGAACTTTCCAACTTGAGTTTTGAAAACCTCAATAGTTTGGGCAAGCCTGTTTCTTTAGGATATGATTTTGAAGTGGTTGATGCCGTGGAAGATGTGGCTGGAAAACTTTATTTCTCACCAATGGTATTCTTGGCTGCCAAAGAGAGTCCTTTTAAGCCTGAAACCCGTTTATACCCTATAGATTTTGGCTTTCCTATGAAGGATCGTTATATTGTAAATATAGATTTGCCTGAAGGGTATAAAGTAGAGTCTCTGCCAGAAAATGCCGTGTTTAATCTAGGGGAAGATACTGGCAGTTTCCGTTACTTGATTTCGCAGGTAGGTAACAAATTGCAACTTTCAGTTGAACTTTCTATCAATAAATCTTTTATTGCTGCAGAAGAATACGGAAATTTGAAAAAGTTCTATGAACTTTTAATTGCAAAAGAAAACGAGAAAGTTGTACTTTCAAAGGCATAATGGATATTAAAAACGCACAACAGGCAGTAGACGAGTGGATAAAGCAGCACGGTGTGCGCTATTTCAATGAGCTAACAAATATGGCTCAACTCACCGAAGAAGTAGGCGAGGTGGCACGTATTATTGCCCGCCGTTATGGCGAACAGAGCGAAAAAGAAAGTGATAAACACAAAGATTTAGCCGAAGAGCTTGCCGATGTTATTTTTGTGGTACTTTGTTTGGCCAATCAAACTGGGGTTGATCTTGAAAAGGCATTTCAAAAAAAATTGGAACTAAAAACCAAACGCGACCATGATAGGCACCATAGCAATGAAAAACTCAAATAAATGTTCAAAAAAGTTATAAGTACAAAAGGTTTCTGGAAATCGGTGTTTTCGCTAGCAGCGGCTTTCGCAATATTGTTCACGTTGATTAAGTGGGCAATTGAAGGTTTTGAAATTGCGTATTTTACTGAAAGAGATCCTGTAATGTTTATACTCACTCTTATTTTGGCAGGTTTTGTTTATGGTTTTTTTGTCACTTTCGGAAAGTTTAGAGCAAAGCTCAAACAAAATGATTCTGGACGATGAACGCCAAACTAAAAAACGTATCGCTCCCTTCAGAAAATATTAAAATCAATATCTGCGGTTCGAAAAGCGAATCGAATCGTTTGCTTGTTCTGCAAGCGGAATTTCCAAATATTGCTATTGAAAATCTTTCAGACAGTGATGATACTACTGTTTTAAAAAAAGGGATAAAGGTTCTAGAAGGAACTGTAAATGTTCACCACGCCGGTACAGCAATGCGCTTTTTAACTGCTTATTTCGCTGCAAAAAAAGGAGCCGATGTGTTGCTCACCGGAAGCCAGCGAATGCAGGAGCGCCCCATAGAAATTTTGGTCAATGCACTTAGAAAATTAGGTGCAGATATTGAATATGTTCAAAATGAAGGTTTCCCTCCTTTAAAGATAAAGGGTAAAAATCTTCAGGAGAATGAAGTGACAATCAAGTCTGAGGTGAGTAGTCAATATATATCTGCTTTAATGTTGATCGCTCCGATGCTTCCCGCAGGCTTGAAAATTTCATTGGAAGGCAAAACCACTTCACTTCCGTATATAGAAATGACACTCCAGCTTTTAAAAAAAATTGGAGTTACTGGAAATTTCTCTGGAAATTCTATTGAAGTTTCTTCTGCTAAAAATATTGAAGACGTGCGGATGAATGTGGAATCTGATTGGAGCTCGGCATCCTACTTTTACAGTTTGGTGGCGCTTTCTGAAAACCTTCAAGTAACACTTGGCAGTTTTTCAGAAGAAAGTTTACAGGGCGATGCAGCATTAGCGAAGCTATATAATTTATTGGGTGTAGAAACGATTTTTAATACTTCTGAAAAAACCATTTCGCTTTCAAAAAAATCCATTCAATTGCCTGATTCATTACTTCTCGATCTTACCAATACGCCAGATTTGGCACAAACCATTGCAGTAAGTTGCTTTGGTTTGGGCATAGGCTGTAGTTTGACGGGATTACATACTTTAAAAATTAAGGAAACGGACAGGCTTTTGGCTTTAAAAACAGAATTGGAAAAATTAGGAGCTTCCGTTCATATTGATGACAACTCCTTGAATCTTGAAAAAAGGCAAAAAATTAATAAGGGAATTGCTGTGGAAACCTACCAAGACCACAGAATGGCAATGGCCTTTGCACCGCTTGCCCTTAAAACAGAAATTAGAATCAACAACGCCGGAGTAGTTTCAAAATCGTATCCAAAATTTTGGGAAGATATGGAAAAAGCAGGCATTACATGTGTTTTTGATGATAGCGAAAATTAACCGCTTTTGCTTCATTTTTTTAACTACGAACCCCTTGCGTCAAACATTTAAAAATAATAAACCGTCATTTACTTGACAACGCCTGTCTTGAGGTTGTATATTTGCGCCCTTGTAAACCAAAGCCTTGAAAGGGGCATTTTAAATTTTAAAGAAACGACGCATTATGGGAATGAAACTTTCAAACTTCAACTTTAACCTTCCTGAAGAATTATTGGCAGAATATCCAGCGCCAAACCGTGACGAAGCTCGCTTGATGGTATTGGATAGAAAAAATAAAACCATTGAACACAAAATGTTCAAAGACCTGATTGATTATTTTGATGAAGATGATGTTTTGGTAACCAATAACACAAAAGTTTTTCCGGCACGTTTATTCGGAAATAAGGAGAAAACCGGTGCCCGTATTGAAGTTTTTCTGTTAAGGGAATTAAATTCCGAAACACGTTTGTGGGATGTTTTGGTAGATCCGGCCCGAAAAATAAGAATTGGAAACAAGCTGTATTTTGGCGATGACGAAACCCTTGTGGCAGAGGTTATAGACAATACAACTTCACGCGGAAGAACATTACGCTTTCTATTTGATGGGTCTTATGAAGAGTTCAGAAATAAATTGACGGAATTGGGTGAAACGCCCCTTCCAAAGTATATAAAAAGAGAAGTAGAGCCAGAAGATGCGGAGCGCTACCAAACTATTTTTGCCAAAAATGAAGGAGCCGTTGCGGCACCCACTGCTGGACTTCACTTTTCAAAACATCTTTTAAAACGTCTTGAGATTAAAGGAGTAAATGTTGCCGAAGTAACGCTTCACGTAGGCTTGGGAACTTTCAGCTCTGTAGAGGTGGAAGATCTTTCAAAACACAAGATGGATTCTGAGGAGATGGAAATAGACCAGCAGGCAGTCAATATAATTAATGCTGGTATTCAAAAGAAAAAGAGAGTTTGCGCCGTAGGAACAACCGCTATGCGTGCTTTGGAAAGTTCCGTTTCTTCAAATCACACCTTAAATCCTTACAAAGGGTGGACAAACAAATTTATTTTCCCACCTTATGATTTCAGCATTGCCAATGCCATGGTTACAAATTTCCATACCCCAAAATCTACTTTATTAATGATGGTTTCGGCATTTGCAGGACATGATTTTATTAAGGAAGCCTATGCAGAGGCCATTAAGGAAAAATATAGATTTTATACCTATGGCGATGCTATGTTGATAATCTAATATTTTTTTCGATATAATATTGTTAAGAATCCCGATGCGTATCGGGATTCCTTATTTTATAAGCATTTGGTTTTCAAATGTCAAAATAATAATATACCTTAGTCTTCCTTTTGTAAACTAACCAGCAAGTTGAATGAAAAAAACAATACTTTTCTTCATTTTTACACTTTTCTTTTTTGTTGCCTTCTCGCAAGGCGCTGGTGATGATTTGCCTGAAAGTTGGGATCTAAATTTACAACAGCAACCAGAAGTCATTCGCCTTCCCCCACTAAATTTGGAAATGATTGTACGGGAGGATAGCATTAATGATCTTGATAAAAGCATGCCTTGGCGTTATGGAATTGAGATTCCCGTAAATATTAATATGGAACAGGAAGGTTTGTGGACCACGCTTCCAGATGGGGCTAAAATATGGCAGGCTACCATCCAATCAACTGGAGCATTAAATCTTAGTATTAATTTCAGTGATTTTTATTTGCCACACGGCTCAAAAGTTCAACTTTACAATCAGCAGCGAACCGACGTTACCCGTACTTATAATAACAATCAGAACAGGGTTAATGGGCAATTGGGCACTTGGTTTGTTGATGGCGATATTATTTGGATTGAATATTATCAACCACCAAATACCCAGAATGTAGCACGTCTCCAGATAAATAGTGTTATTCACGGATATAGAATGGGTAGGGTAAATGCTCTTCTTGAAGACAACCGTGGCCTGAACGATTCAGGAGAATGTAACTATGATGTAAACTGTCCAGTTGGAAGTGATTTTGACACTAAGAAGGATTTGGTGAAAAAAGCAGTTTCACTTTTAAACTTAGGAAATGGTTATCTCTGTTCTGCTGCTTTGATAAACAATACAAGAAATGATAAAACCCCATATCTTTTAACAGCCAACCACTGTCTTGAAAACAGCAATCCTTCACTTTGGTCTATTCGGTTTAACTGGGTAAGTCCCACTCCTGTATGTGGAACTGGCGACGAAAGTGGTGATTTGCAAACAAACTTTACTATCAGCGGGGCAGAATTAAGGGCAAACAATGCTAAAAGTGATTTTGCGCTTGTTGAGCTTTTTGATAAAATACCAGAATCATGGGATGTTGCATTTGCAGGCTGGGATAACTCTGACAATGACCCCTTGTTTGAGGTTGGTATTCATCACCCCAATGGAGATATTATGAAAATTTGCCGTGATGATTCCGGTGCCGAAAAAGTGGATGCTAATGGTACGCAAGTTTGGTTAATTGGTGGGGGAAATCATGGAACCGGAAATGGGTGGGAAATAGGCACTACAGAGAGCGGCTCATCGGGTTCGCCACTTTTTGACGAAAACGGAAGAATAATTGGGCAGCTTTACGCAGGGCAGTCTGCCTGCAACGGTTTGGAAAACAATGGGGATTACGATATTTACGGTAGGTTTGGTATTTCCTGGAATTATGGGACAACACAACAAGCCCGACTTAAGGAATGGCTAGACCCTACCAATTCTGGGCATACCACAGTGGAAACACTTCAAAATCTATTGAATATTCCAGATTTTGAACTTACGGGAGATCTTAAAATCTACCCCAATCCTGCAAGCTCAACCATTACAGTTATGAATAATAGATACCCACACCTGTCATTTCAATTTTTAAACGTTGTGGGTCAACGTATCCATTCAGGGTCATTATCAAACACTATGAACACTATCAATGTGTCTAATCTAGCCGATGGTGTTTATTTTCTTCACTTAATTGATGAGGACAGCAAAAACGCTATAACCAAAAAAGTTATTATTAATAAATAAGACATTATTTTATCTAATTAGATTAAGCCTCTATTCTGAAAAGGAAAAGAGGCTTTTTTCTTTAAAATACAGTAATTTTGCACGATGGTTTCAGAAAAAAAAGATATTCGGGCACTCTCAAAAGAAGAATTGCGAAGTTTTTTCGAGAGCATTGGAGACAAAGCTTTTCGGGGAACACAGGTATATGACTGGTTATGGAGTAAGGGAATTCACAGTTTTGATGATATGACCAATATTTCCAAAGAAACCCGCAAACACCTAGATGATAATTTCGTTATCAACCATATTAAGGTTGATCATCTTCAAAAAAGCAACGATGGCACCATCAAAAATGCAGTAAAGCTTCACGACGACCTCGTGGTAGAATCTGTCCTTATTCCAACAAAAAGTAGAACAACTGCTTGCGTTTCCTCCCAAGTAGGGTGTAGTTTGGATTGTACGTTTTGCGCTACCGCAAAATTGAAACGAATGCGCAATCTAAATCCCGATGAAATTTACGACCAAGTAGTGGCAATTGATAAAGAAAGTCGCTTATATCATCACAAGCCGCTTTCAAACATTGTTTTTATGGGAATGGGCGAACCGCTCATGAATTATAAAAATGTCTTGGAGTCTATTGAAAAGATCACCTCAGATGACGGTTTGGGAATGTCGCCCAAACGCATAACGGTATCTACTTCGGGCGTTCCAAAAATGATTAAGAAGCTCGCCGATGATGAAGTGAAGTTCAATCTTGCGGTATCATTGCACTCTGCCATTCAAGAAACACGAGAGCAGATTATGCCTTTTGCAAAGAATTTTACACTCTCAGACCTGCGGGAAGCTTTGGAATATTGGTACAGTAAAACTAAACGCAAAATCACCTATGAGTATATTGTTTGGAAAGGTATAAATGATGCCTGGGCAGATATTGAAGCACTGGTTACTTTTTGTAAATATGTGCCCTGCAAAGTAAATATTATTGAGTACAACCCAATAGATGATGGCCATTTTCAACAGGCTTCTTCCACAGTAATTGATGATTATATACAGGCTTTGGAGCATGACAGAATTCCGGTAACGGTCCGCCGAAGTCGCGGTAAAGATATTGACGCTGCCTGCGGGCAGTTGGCAAACAAACAATAAAAAAAGAGCGGCTTTTGCCGCTCTTTTCAATTCAGAATAAAATCTAAATTAGTTTTTTACAATTCTGAAAGTTTTGCTTGCTCCTTCAATAGAAACGGTAGCAATGTAAACACCAGACTGAAGTCCAGCAATGTTTACAGTTTCATTATTGCTAGCTAGTTTTTGCGAAACTACTTCTTGGCCTAACATATTGTAAAGGGCAACACGCTCCATAGCTGTGTTTGCAGAAAGGTTTAATTGACCGTTAGCAACAAAGTGTTTGAAACCTTGGAAAGCTTCATCGTTCACACTCAAAACATCAGCTGTAACTTTAAAATCATCAACTTGGAAACCAAATTGGTCAGAAGCTACATGGTTTATTGCGATGTTAACATCTTGTCCTGCGAAAGCATCAAGATTAACTGTAAATTCTTCCCAATCAATCCCTGAAGGCTCTAATCCAGCTGCAATGATAGCAAAATCGTTAGGGTCTGTGCCAGCTACAGAAACAGCTACATTAAATGTTTCAACTGTATACAAAGGATCGGTAGCTTTAGCCCAGAAAGAAAGAATGTTTCCAGATAATCCAAGTGTTATTTGTGGAGAAATAAGCCAATCATTATTTGCATTTGTTGTACCATCAGGAACAGACGCAATTGACGTCATTGCTTTTACACCACTATAAGCAGTCCAATCTTGAGAACCATCTGGCTCAATTGGGGGAGTTGTCGCGGTAGAATTAAATACTATAAAAGGGATTGGTTGGTAAATGTTTGGCCAATCATAAGCAGTGTAACCATAAGTAGGCAAAAGATCAACATCAATTAACGTCCAATCTCCAACGTTATCAATTGCAAAGTCATCGTAAGATTCGAAATCATCTTCAAAAATAGTTGTCTGTGCATTCATAGCAAAGCCAGCAAATAATGCGGCCAATAATGTAATTTTTTTCATTTTAATATTAATTAAGGAGTTAAAATTTATTGTTCCAAATTTAACTTTTGACCTTCTGTTTTACTGTACATCCCAAGAGTTTAACGTATTTTTGAATATTCTGATAAGGTTTACAGGTTATATTGTATTCTCCACAATTATTAACAAGCTTTTTAAAGATTTCTGTGCAAAGCCTATAATTGATTGCGCTTTTTACTTTTTGGAAATTAATCCAGACTGCTAAAATTTTGTTAAGGAAAATTTTCAGCAACTAATTTTGGTAGATTTTATAAAATAGTACCTCCAAATCCATCATTCAAATTTGACTATCTTTGAACCTTTATGAAGATAGTTTCGCGCATCAAACTTCCCATTGAAACCGAAATGGAGCTTTTTGAAAAAAAGTTCTCCGCTTCTATGTCTTCCAAAGTTTCCCTACTAAACAGAATTACACATTATGTGGTAAACCGAAAGGGAAAGCAGATGCGGCCCATGTTTGTTTTCTTAATCGCAAAAATGACAGGCAACGGCCAAGTGAACGAACGTACCTATCGTGGAGCTTCCGTTATTGAGCTTATCCACACTGCCACCTTGGTGCACGATGATGTGGTGGACGATAGTAACCGACGTCGTGGTTTCTTCTCCATAAACGCGCTTTGGAAGAATAAAATAGCAGTTTTGGTTGGCGATTATTTGCTTTCAAAAGGATTGTTGCTTTCCATTGACAACGATGATTTTGATTTGCTAAAAATAATTTCTGTAGCCGTGCGCGAAATGAGCGAGGGCGAATTGCTACAAATTGAAAAGGCCAGAAGGCTCGATATTACTGAAGAAATCTATTTTGAAATCATTCGCCAAAAAACCGCCACATTAATAGCCGCTTGTTGTGCCATGGGCGCCCGCTCTGTAATGGCACCCGATGAAGAAGTTGAAAAAATGCGCAAATTCGGTGAACTTATAGGTACAGCCTTTCAAATAAAGGATGACCTTTTTGACTACGGTAACGAACGCATAGGCAAGCCCACGGGCATAGATATTAAGGAACAAAAAATGACACTACCTTTAATATATGCGTTAAATAATTCTTCTTCCGAAGAAAAAAAATGGCTTATCAATTCGGTTAAAAACCATAACAAAGACAAGCAGCGCGTTAAGGAGGTTATCGCCTTTGTAAAAGATAACGGCGGTCTTGATTATGCTGTTGCAAAAATGAAGGAGTATCAAAAACATGCGCTGCAACTTCTTGAAACTTATCCCCCCTCACCCTACAAAGAATCACTGGAGTTAATGGTGAATTACGTAATTGACAGGAAAAAGTAGCAGTAAGCAGTGCCAGTATGCAGTGGTTTAACTGCAAACTGCGAATAAAAACTGAAAACTTTTTTAATTTCAGACAACCATTCTTCAAAAACCTGCGTCTATTAAAATAGAAGCCTTAAACAGCAAAGCGTATTTTGAAAATTATCCCCTTACATAAAAACTATTCAAAGTTGATTGCCAAAGCGTCCAAGGGTGACCGTCGTGCGCAGCATCAATTGTTTGAAATGTTTGCGCCAAAAATGCTGGGCGTGTGCAGACAGTATTTAAAAAATAATGATTTGGCTGAGGAGGTTATGCTTTCGGGATTTTTCAAAATGTTTACACATTTAAATGATTTTAAGAACGAAGGCAGTTTTGAGGGTTGGATACGAAGAATTATGGTGAACGAAAGTATTTCGCAACTTCGGAAAGACAAAAAGCTGCATTTCGTTTCCGAAACGGAAATAGAAAACACAACAGAGCATTCCACCTTTATTGAAACGGAACTTGAGGAAGCCGATATCCAAAAAATGATAGATAGTCTGCCGGACGGTTACAAAACTGTGTTTGTGCTTTATGCGGTGGAAGGTTATAAGCACAGTGAGATAGGGGAGTTGTTGCAGATTAGTGAAAACACTTCAAAAACGCAACTTTTCAAAGCACGCAAGATGCTTCAAAATATGGTAAAACAACAAAATAATTTAAGCTATGGCACCCTATAAATTGGAAGACAACATTCGCGAAAAGCTGGAGGCAAGAGAACTTAAGCCATCAGCCGACGCATGGAAAAAACTGGAAGCAAAATTGGATGCCGAACAGCCCAAAAGGAAAAACTTTTTTTGGTATTACGCTGCCGCAAGTTTTGCGGGGTTGCTAATAGTAGCGTCAATTTTCTTTAGTAGAAATACTCCAGAGATAAACAATCAAGTAGTTAATAAAAATATTGAACAGCCCAAAGTTGAAGATAATTCTGAAATTGTTCCTCAAACTATTAATAAGGTAGAAATTGCTTCGGAAGAAAAAAAGAATGATAAAAATACTTCTGAAAACCAACAGGAAAATAAACAAACGCCCCGTTCAAATAAATCGCAACTTCTTCCACAGCCCAATGGAGCAAAAAAGTCTGCCGTTGAAAAAAAGATTGAAAAGACCGACGCCATTGCCGAACAAACTGAAGTAAAACAACCCATTAATGTTGAGAAGCCCGTTCCTTCTGAAGAAGACAGGATTTTTAATACAAAGGTAAATGAAGTGGTTGCATCAGTTAAAAAATTGCAGGAAAACAACACTGAAGTTACCGCCACAGAAGTGGAAGCATTGCTAAACAGCGCCCGTCGCGATATTCAAACCCAACGAATTCTCAGCAGTCCAAAGGTAGATGCCACCGCTCTGTTGCAGGACGTAGAATGGGAGCTTGAAAAAAGTTTCCGCGACAAGGTTTTTGACGCGCTCGGCGAAGGTTTTAATAAAATCAGGACTGCAGTTTCGGAGCGTAACGATTAAGCAGTTACACTATAAATTATTCATCAATAAATTATCATTAATCAAAAATCGAACAGTTATGAAATTAATTACACTTACAATCGCCCTTGCCCTTTGGCTGCTTGCTGGGGTTTATACACAGGCTCAAGAAAACGACCAAGACACACAAACCGCTGTGGAGCGTCTTAATTCATTAAAAGAAAAAATTATTCAAGAGGAAAAAGATGCGTTGAAAGTTGAAGTTGAAAGTATTAGCAAGAGTCTGGAAAACGGTAATATTACCGAAGTTGAGGCCGAAACCTTTAAGAAGGAGGCTGCAGAAAAACACGCCTTGAATATCGAAAATCGATTGGCTATTATTGACAATAAAGTTGCCTTATTACAACGAAATGGAAACTTAGATGAAGATGAGGACGGCCAAATTATTTTGCGCTTCGGTTCCTCTGGCAAAGACAGTGAAAATGACAATGTGCTCTACATTGGCCCGAAAAATAAAAAGCGTAAATACGACCGCAGAACCACCTCTGATCTTGTCTTTGCTTTTGGCCTCAATAACGCAATTACAGAAGGCGAGTCCTTGCAGGACTCCGATTTCAAAGTTGCGGGAAGTCGCTTTGCCGAGCTCGGTTGGGCTTGGAAAACAAGGGTGTTCAAAAATACAAATTGGCTGCGCGTTAAGTATGGTCTTTCTTTTCAATTTAATGGATTAAAACCTACTGACAACCGTTATTATGTAGATACAGGCGAGCAAACCGAACTTCAGCAATACCCATTAGATTTAGACAAATCAAAATTTAGAATGGACAACCTCGTAGTTCCTATCCATTTTGAATTTGGCCCATCAAAAAAGATAGAGCACGATGATTATTTTCGTTACTCCACCGAAAATAAAATTAAGATTGGCCTTGGTGGTTATGCCGGTATCAACCTTAGTACACGTCAAAAACTAAAGTTTGAAGAAGATGGTGAAGACAGAAAACTTAAACTAAAAGCGAATTATAATACAAATAATTTCATTTACGGTCTTAGTGGTTATATAGGATGGCATGGTGTAGCATTGTATGCTAAGTATGACTTAAATACTATTTTCAAAAATAACCCTGTAGACCAACGCAACGTTTCCCTCGGGCTTCGTTTTGATGTGGACTAGTTAAAAATTTACTATTCGTTTGTTTTCTGCCTGTGAGGATTATACGCCTTGCAGGTTTTTTTTTGAGTAAATCCCTGTCCAATATTAAGTTAACGTTAATTCAGTGTAAAGAAATATTTTTAAAATGCTTTTTTAACTAAATTTAAATCGACAAAAACTGAGCCTCTTAAATTTTAAATCATCATCGCTATGAAAAGAGACCTCCGTAAGCAGAATCTAAAGCTGAATATCCGTCTTTCAAAAGGCTTGAATATAACTAATTTGCTTTCCGATAAAAATATTGTTGAAGATATTGATGACGAAAATTATGTGATTTCCCTAGATTTGACCAAAAACAAAAATCTTCATGCGCAACATTATGAAAGCATCAATAAAAGCTTGGATTATATTGAATTTATTGAGATTGACGATAATTATGCGGTAAAAAATTTTAAGGATTATTATATAACCCGATATAGTACCAATAAAAGAGCATACCTAAAAAATGTACTTGTAAAGCTAATCATGGGCCAAACCAAAACCATAAAATGCGATGTGGAGGTTGAGAAAGTTTTGAGACTTTCAAGAGTGCAATGAAATAAAAAGATTTTTTGTAATACAACCTACAAGGTTTTTAAAACCTTGTAGGTTTCTTTTTTTAATATCCCTATTTTTACACTTCCAAAGTCTAGCTGCCCAACAATTTAAAATATTTAGCATTCTGATTTCCAAAACCACCATAGACAATGTTTTTGAAACCGCCCGAGTAGAGGAGGTAATCGGTGATTTTGTACAGCTTAAAAAATCTGGAAGCAACTTTAAAGGGCTTAGTCCCTTTACAGATGAGCGCTCACCAAGTTTTATGGTATCGCCCGTTAAACAAATTTGGAAAGATTTCAGTAGTGGAAAGGGCGGAAACGTAGTGGCTTTTTTAATGGAGCACGAACACTTTACCTACCCAGAGGCCATAAAATATCTTGCCAAAAAGTATGGAATAGAAATAGAGGAAACCGAACAGACTGCCGAAGAAAAGGAACATGCCAACGAGCGCGAAAGTCTTTATTTGGTAAGCGAGTTCGCAAAAGATTATTTTCACAATACTTTACTCAAAACAGAGGAAGGCAAGGCCATAGGGCTTTCCTATTTTAAGGAACGCGGATTTACAGAAGATACCATAAAAAAGTTTGCGCTAGGATATTCGCCAGATTCTTGGGATGCGTTTACTAGCCACGCCATTAAAAAAGGATACAAACTTGAGTTTTTGGAAAAGACGGGCTTAACGATTGTAAAAGAAGAAAAACAATTTGACCGTTTTAAAGGCAGGGTAATGTTCCCAATACTTAGTATGAGTGGTCGTACGCTGGGATTTGGTGGAAGAATTTTAACTTCAGATAAAAAGGCTGCAAAGTATTTAAACTCTCCCGAGAGCGAAATTTACCATAAGAGCAAGGTTCTCTATGGGATTTTTCACGCCAAGCAAAGCATAGCAAAAGAGGACAATTGCTACTTGGTAGAAGGCTATACCGACGTTATCCAGTTTTACCAAACTGGAATCCACAATGTAGTTTCTTCTTCCGGAACGGCGCTTACTTCAGAGCAGATCCGGCTAATAAACCGACTTACAAAAAACATAACGGTTCTTTTTGACGGTGACGCTGCAGGGCTTCGCGCATCGCTTCGCGGCATCGATTTGATTTTGGAACAGGGGCTCAATGTGAAGATTTGTACTTTTCCCGAAGGAGAGGATCCGGATAGTTTTTCACGTAAAAATTCTTTGGAAGAACTTACCCTTTATTTGGAAGAAAACGCCAAGGATTTTATCACTTTTAAAGCCTCCCTTCTCGCTTCCGAAGCAAAGAACGACCCCATAAAAAAATCAGAGACCATTCACGATATGGTTAATAGCATCGCCAAAATTCCCGATGTTATAAAAAGAGAAGTGTATATAAAGGAATGCTCCCGAATAATGGACATTTCAGAACAGGTACTATTCAATACCCTTGCGCAGATATTTCAGAAAGACAGAAAGGATGCTGCCAAAAAAGCTGTTGTCTCGCAGGAAGCCTTTGAGGTAATACCCGCCGAAAAGAAGATTGAAAAGGTAGATGTCCAACTTCAGTTGGAGCAAAAAATAATTGAGCTTTTGTTGTTATACGGAAACGTAGAGGAGGATTTTGAGGAATTAATCTTGGAGGCTGATGAAAAAGGTGAAATTACTTTAAAGCCGGAAATTCACAAATCACGCGTGTTTGAAAAAATTTACCTCGATCTTCAAGAAGATGAAATAGAATTTACCAACCCAGAATTTAAGGATTTATATTTTGAAGTGGTCAATCGTTTTAACCTAAACCCTGATGCGAAGGCTGAAACTTTTATTAATGAATTGGAACCAAAAATGGCTTCAGCCGTTACTCATATATTGATGGAAGAGGAGCGGTATGTTTTGCACAATTGGGAGCGCAAGGAAATTTATGTAAAAGAAAAGGAACAGACTATCGCGCAAATGGTGAGTGAGACTATTTTGAACCTGCGCCGCCATTTGGTGTCGCAAAAAATAAACGAACTTTCCGAAACAATGAAACAGGAAGACAATCCTGAAAAAGAATCAGGTTTACAGGAAATTGTAGATTATTTGAGTTTGAAAAAAGTACTTTCCAATAAACTTAATCGGGTTTTGTAAATTAAGAAAACTGAAACATCCGCGCTTGGTTTATCAATTCTGCCAAACTTGTAACATTCAGTTTTTTTAGAAGTCTTGTTTTGTAGGTGCTTACAGTCTTTTCATTAATTTCCAAAAGGGATGCAATGTCTTTATTGCGCTTTCCATTTGATAGTAGATTGAGTACTTCAATTTCCCTTGCGGAAAGCTTTTTGTATCGGCCCACAATGGTATTGTCATTTACAGAACGGCTGTTGAAAGCTGCTGCAAGCTCATCATTTAAAAATATACCGCCCATCGCGATACGTTTAATAGCCTGGAGGAATACTTCAGAAGAAGTAGTTTTTGGAATATAACCCGCAGCACCAGATTTTACTGAGCGCAGTGCATAAATTTCTTCAGGATGTGATGAAAAGATAGCGATTCGGGTTTTTGGGAACTCTTCGCGTATGCTACGAAGTGCGTGAAAGCCATTGATTTCAGGAATGTTCAATTCTAAAATTAAAATATCTGGACGTTCTTTCTCAAGGCATTTTAATAGTTCGGATCCGCGCGATACTTTTCCAACAATTAAATATTCATTGGTGCTATCAAGTAAAACGGAAGCACCTTTTCTAGTTACAGGGTGGTGGTCTGCAATTACAACTTTTTTCATCTTAGTGTTTTTATAAATTCAAGAATGTATAAAACCTTCAGATTTGGGGAGGAAACGAGTTTTAGACACGTAATATTAATACTACATTTTGAATATATAAAATATCCACGGGAAGAAAAGCAAACCTTTCGTTTAATGGTTAAATTGTTCGGTAAATAACAATATTATTTCAATTCTTTGGGGATTTCGCAAATAGGAATCGGGAGCATTTTATGCTGGTTGGCCTTATTTAATCTTTTATAAATATCAAAGACTACTTTTTCCCTCTCTGAAAAATCTGAGCTGCTTTTACCCTTTTCATCCATTCTCATCGCCCATTCCAGTTCGTCATAGCTTGCGCCAAGTTGGTCTTCATCTGTTCGGTCGTCGCCCCATAATCCATCTGTTGGTGCCGCTGCAATTATTTCTTTATTTATTCCCAAGAAGCGTGCAATTTCATAGACCTCACTTTTCATCAAATCGGCAATAGGGCTTAAATCCACACCGCCGTCGCCGTATTTGGTATAAAAACCTACACCAAAATCTTCTACTTTATTGCCGGTTCCCGCAACTAAATATTTGTTAAGGGCTGCAAAATAATAAAGAGTTGTCATCCGCAATCGGGCACGTGTATTTGCTAGCGACATGAAACGCTCTTCTTCTTTTTCAACTTTTGGTAAAGCGGTAATCAAAGAATCGAAAACAGGGGTGAGGTTTACTTCAATTTTTTCAACTTTTGGAAAATTTTTCTTCAGCCAAGCAATATGATTGACTGCTCGGCTTACTTGTGATGATGCCTGATGAATGGGCATTTCCACACATAATAAATTAAGCCCGGTTTTTGCACATAGCGCTGAGGTTACCGCGGAATCTATACCGCCACTTACTCCTATTACAAAACCATCCATTTTTGCATTTTGCGCATAGTTTTTTAGCCAATCTACAATATATTCTATAACTTTTTCAGTCTGCATTTTCTGTGTTTTTAATCTTTTATAATAATACCTTTGCACCGCAAAAGTGGTTAAAGATAAAATTAATAAAAAGGAATTGCGTTAACCAACAATAACATTTTTTCTATGATAAAATATTGCGCATTGGTTCTCTTGGGTGTTTTCTTTTTTTCCTGTAATGACGGGAGCAAGGTTGAAAAGGAGATTGAAAGAATTCCTATAAATGTGGAAATTATCCGTTTTGATAAGAAGTTTGCGGCTACTACACCCCAAACACTAACGAAATTGAAAGCTGAATTTCCGGCATTCTTCCCAAAACAGTACGGCGATAGTATATGGATTGAAAAATTAAATGATACGTTACAAAACCAGCTAGAAGAAGAAGTTGCAAAAGCCTTTCCGAATGAGGAATCTTTGGACGGGATATTTATACCCTTATTTCAACATATTAAGTATTACTTCCCGAACTTTAAAACCCCACTTGTTGTGACCACTACCTCAGACGTAGATTATCGCAACAAGGTCATACTTGCAGATAGTATGTTGGTTGTTGGTTTGGACAATTATCTGGGAGCCAATCACCGTTTTTATGAAGGCATTGATAAGTATATTTCCAAAGAAATGAAATCTTCGCAAATAGGTCCCGATGTGGCTGAAACCTATGCAAGTCAGTATATAAAACCACCTAGTAAAGCTACTTTTCTGGGACAGATTATTTACTTTGGGAAAGAACTTTATTTAAAAGATTTATGGCTTCCAAATGCTTCAGATGCTGAAAAGATAGGCTATACCGAAGAGGAATTTCAATGGGCCGAAGAGAACGAGGAATATATGTGGCGCTATTTTATTGAAAAGGAATTGCTCTACAGTACAGACCCAAAGCTTGGAGCACGATTTATAAACCCAGCGCCTTTTTCAAAATTTTATTTGGAAATAGATAATGAATCTCCGGGAATGTTGGGGCGCTATTTGGGCTGGAAGATTGTCCGTGCCTATATGAAAAAAAATGATACAGATGTTCAGCGACTAATGATAACAGATGCTGAAGAAATATTTACAAACTCAAAATACAAACCAAAGAAATAATGGCAATTAAACATACTTCAGAAATAAGTCTAAAAGTAGGTCTTGACGAAAATAAAATTCCGGAAATTATTCATTGGACAGCCGAGGACGGAGGTGTTTCTAATGAAGAAACCAAAGCAGTGATGTTATCGGTTTGGGACAGCAAAAGCAAGGAATCGCTTAGAATAGATCTTTGGACTAAAGAAATGCCGGTTGATGAAATGAAGGTTTTTTTCCACCAAACCTTAAGTGCGATGGCCGATACTTTTCAGCGTGCAACAAACGATGACAAAATGAGCGACACAATGCGTGATTTTTGTGATTATTTTGCTGAAAAGCTAGAATTGAAGCGGGGCTAGGAAAATTTAAAATTCGGAAGTTTGAATAGAATTATTTAATTCATCAATATAATTCAACACTTCATCCCTTCCCGTGGAATCACTGGCTGAAGTAACAAAATACGGAGGCATTTCTTCCCAGGTTTCCAGCATTTTTTCAGTGTAAGCGGCAATGTTTCGTTTCAAAGCATTTGGTTTCAATTTGTCTGCTTTTGTAAAAATGATATTGAAGGGAATACCGCTTTCGCCCATCCATTGCATAAACTCCAAATCTATAGGTTGCGGTTCGTGGCGGCAGTCTACCAAAACAAAAGCGAGCACCATTTGCTCTCTCTTTTCAAAGTAATTTGTAATGAATTTTTGAAACGTCTTTTTGCTACTTTTTGAAACACGGGCATAACCATAGCCGGGCAAATCCACCAAATACCAATTTTTATTTACAAGAAAATGGTTTATCAGCTGAGTTTTTCCGGGTCTTCCCGATGTTTTGGCCAAACTCTTACGCTGCATCAACATATTTATCAAAGAAGATTTGCCAACGTTACTGCGTCCAATAAAAGCGTATTCCGGCAAGCGGTCTTTGGGACATTTTGCAACCTCGCTGTTGCTCATTACAAATTCCGCCGATTTAATCTGCATTGCCTAAAGTTTGTGTTATAGTTTTTCCCAGGTAGGAAATGTTTTCTTAAAGTCCCCTTTTTTCCAACCAAGCATAAAGCAATTGGTTAAATTCAGTGGGGTGCTCCATCATAGCTGCGTGACCACATTTATCAATCCAAAATAATTCAGAATCTGGTAAAAGCTCATCAAATTCTATAGCAACTTCCGGAGGGGTTACATTGTCATTTTTACCCCAGATTATGCAGGTTGGGGTGTGCATTTTTGGTAAATCCTTGGCCATATTGTGCCTAATGGCACTTTTCGCAATGGCAAGGGTTCGTATGAGTTTGTTTCGGTCGTTTACGGTTTCATAAACATCATCAACAATCTCTTTGGTTGCAACAGCAGGGTCATAAAAAACATTTTCGGCCTTTTGACGGATATACTCATAATCGCCGCGTTTTGGATAGCTTTCTCCCATAGCGCTTTCATAAAGACCGGAACTTCCAGTTATTACCAATGCTTTTATCTTTTCAGGATACATTTTTGTACAAAGCAGGCCAATGTGTCCGCCCAATGAATTTCCCAAAAGGATTACTTCGTTGTACTCCAAATGATCGATAAACTGTGCTACATATTTTGCGAAATTTTTCACATTCGTGCGCAGTAGTGTCATTTTGTAAATGGGCAATTCGGGAATAAGGATTTTGTAACCTTTTGACGGAAAGAAATCTGCAACTCCGTCAAAATTGCTCAACCCGCCCATAAGTCCGTGAAGGATAATAATTGGTGTGCCTTCACCTATTTCTAAATATGAAAATTTACCTTCTTTCTTTAAGTTTTCCGACATGCTTGGTTGTTGCAATTTAGAATGACAAAAGTAAACAAAAATAATTCATAAGGTCTATTTAAAATTAGGCTTTGTTGATTGCTCATTCATTTTCACTTTATCTACAATGTGGTAAAACTTATCAACAAAGTGGTAGAATGTGGTAAAAAGTGGTAAAAGTTCTATATATTTGAAACTATAATTTACAAATCGGGAATTTTCACAATGCTCAATCTAATAGGCACATACGAATGTAAAGCAGACGTAAAGGGGCGGGTCATGGTGCCTGCGCCGCTTAAAAAGCAATTGGCGACAGTGGCTCCCGAGGGTTTTGTGATCAAGCGGGCTGTCTTTCAACCGTGCTTGGAAATTTACCCAATGAAAGAATGGGATGCGCTTATGCTGAAAATGGGGCAACTGAACCGATTCAGCAGAAAAAACAATGATTTTATCAGGAGGTTTACTGCAGGCGTAAAGACCGTGGAGCTTGATGCTACGGGAAGATTGCTAATTCCTAAAGACCTGCTCTCGTTTGCTGGTATCAGTAAAGAAATTGTTTTCTCTTCTGCAATAAACATTGTAGAGGTTTGGGATAAAGACAAATACGAGCAGGCTATTGATAATGCTGCGAGCGATTTTGCCGATTTGGCCGAAGAAGTAATGGGGGACAAAAGCAATGATGGTGATGGAATATCATAACCCGGTTTTGTTAAAAGAAACTGTTGAAGGGCTAAACTTAAAGCCAGATGGGGTTTATGTGGACGTTACTTTTGGCGGCGGTGGCCACTCCCGCGAAATCTTACAGCATTTGGGTCCCGAGGGAAAACTCATTGCTTTTGACCAAGATAAAGACGCTTTGGAAAACGCTATCGACGACAAGCGTTTTTTGCTTATAAATCAAAATTTTCGGTTTCTGAAACAATTTTTGAGATTTCACGGCTACCGAACCGTTGATGGAATTTTAGGCGATTTTGGTGTTTCCTCACATCAATTTGATGTTGCTGAGAGAGGTTTTTCAACACGATTTGAGGCCGATTTGGATATGAGGATGAATCGCGACAGCAATTTTTCAGCATATACGGTAGTGAATAAATATGAAGAAGCGCAGTTGCGAAGTGTGCTTTCCAATTATGGCGAATTGCGAAGCGCTGCGGGAATGGCCCGTGTAATTGTTGAAGCGCGCCAAGCTGAAAAAATAAAAACCAGCGAACAGCTAAAAAAAGTGCTCGGAAGATTTCTGCCGGCGCATAAGGAAAACAAAATTTTAGCCCAGATTTATCAGGCCATTCGCATTGAGGTAAATCAAGAATTGGAAGCGCTGAAAGAGTTTTTGCTTCAAACAAATGAGGTTTTAAAGCCTGGTGGGCGCCTTAGTTTGATAAGCTATCACTCTTTGGAAGATAGACTGGTGAAAAGATATATCCGAAATGGATTGTTTGAAGGGGAGCCGGAGAAAGATGCCTTCGGGCGTTTTGAGGTGCCTTTTAAAGCAGTTGGAAAATTTATAATCCCTTCCGAAGAAGAAATAAAACTAAATAACCGAGCCCGAAGCGCAAAGCTGCGTATTGCAGAAAAACTATAGTATGAAAGAAGGTTTTTACAACATAATTAAAGGAAAATTCTTGGTGAGTGACGATGCGCTAAAAAACTGGCGCTTTATCATTTTTCTATCTATTCTGGCTTTGATTATGATCGGCAGCTCGCATAGTGCGGATAAAAAGGTACATAGAATCTCAAAGCTTAATGCACAGGTCAAAGAATTGAAAAGTGAATATGTTGATGTGCGAATGCTTTTGATGAAGGCAAGGATGGAAAGCAAAATTATAGCAGCAATGGAAAATCGTGGTTTGCAGCCCTCCACAACGCCCCCGAAGAGAATTCGAATAATTAAACCAGAAGATAAAAAATAGCTAAAGCTAAATGTGTAACCAATAAATGTCAACTGATAACTGAACATGGCTATTGAAGATAAAAACATACTGAATCGCTTATACATAATCGCCGGATGTATGTTTCTGTTTGCGCTTGCCATTACTGTGAAGCTGATGAACATTCAGTTTGTTGATGGTGAAAAATATAGGGAATTGGCGAAGGAAAACACTACAAAAAATTTTGTGATTCCTGCGAACCGCGGAAACGTTTACGCTGATGACGGCAGCCTTTTGGCTACTTCGGTTCCAAAATATGATATTCGCTTTGATGCCGTAACTGTTTCTTCTGAAGATTTCAAGGAAAATTTAAAGCCGCTTTCCGAAGGGTTGAGCGAAATGTTTGGTAAATCGGTTTCGCATTATCAAAACATGTTCAGAAAAGCGCGTGCAGATAAAAACAGGTATTTACTTATCGTGAAAAATCTGGGCTATTCAGATTATATAAAAGTGAAAAACCTACCGCTTTTCCGCAAAGGACCTTATAAAGGAGGGATTATTGTGGAGCAGCGCACCGTTCGCGAACATCCCATTGGTAAAATTGCCCAAAGAACCGTGGGTGATGAAGCGTATGATCGCCCAGGGTATTATGCGGTAGGTTTAGAAGGCGCTTTCAATGATTTATTGACGGGAAAGGAAGGTCACCGGCTTAAGCAAAAAATAGCCAAAGGGCAGTGGAAACCAGTTTCTGACGATAACGAAATTGAGCCCCAAGATGGGTATGATATTGTTTCGACTATTAATGTGAATATGCAGGATATTGCCCATCATGCTTTGTTGAAGCAATTGGAATATTACGAAGCCGAGCACGGAACTGTAATTGTGATGGAGGTGGCAACGGGTGAAATTAAGGCGGTTTCCAATTTAGGACGCACTTCCAACGGAACCTACTATGAAAAGTTAAACTACGCCATTGGCGAATCGCACGAACCTGGTTCTACTTTTAAGGTTATGGCCATGATGGCTGCTTTGGAAGACAGGGTTATTGATACGAGTACGGTGGTGGATACTGGAAACGGTAGAAAATTATTTTACGGAGAACCAATTAACGATTCGCACCGGGGCGGCTTCGGAAAAATTTCTGCTGCTAGAGCATTAGAGGTTTCTTCAAATATTGGTCTAGCTACAATTATTGACAATGGCTATTCTAAAAATCCTAAAAAATTTATTAACCGTTTAAAAAGTTGGCACCTAACCGAAAAAACAGGTGTTGCTATTAAAGGTGAAGGCGAACCAATGTTTCTTGAGCCAGGAGACAAAAAGTGGAGTAGAATTGCCCTGCCCTCTATGTCTTACGGTTATGGGATACATCTCACTCCACTCCAAACATTAAATTTTTACAATGCTATTGCTAATAATGGTGTAATGGTAAAACCCCGTTTCATTAAAGAAGTTAGAGCATGGAATGAGAAGGTTAGTACATACGATACAA
>PAZL01000045.1 GCA_002715485.1 Aequorivita sp.
CTGTGGTAAAAAATAACAACTGAGGCACGGGGATACAGAGTTTATTTATTCGGCTTCATAAACCATTTCACCGTTGATGAATGTTGCAACAACTTTGGTGTTTGGAAGCTCATTTTCTTCAACCTTCATAATATCTTTATCGAGAATGGTGAAATCGGCAAACTTTCCAACCTCAATGCTTCCCTTTTCGTTTTCTTCAAAATTTGAAAATGCTGCCCAAATAGTCATTCCGCGCAACGCTTCTTCACGTGTTAAAGCATCTTTCATTTGAAAGCCGTTTTCGGGATAATTTTTTAAATCCTTTCGGGCAACAGCAGCGTAAAATGTATACATTGGGTTGACTTGTTCTACTGGAAAATCGGTACCCAAAGCAATACTCCCAGCTTTATTTAGCAATTCCTTATAAGCATATGCTCCTTTAATACGTTCTGCTCCTACTCTATCTTCAGCCCAATACATATCGCTGGTTGCGTGCGTTGGTTGTACCGAAGGAAGTATGTTATTGTTGTCATTAAAATAATTGAAATCCTGTGGAGAAATAATCTGGGCGTGTTCTACTCTCCAACGTCTATCAGTTTTACCATCCAAAGCTTTTTTATATGCACGTAAGACTGCAATATTTGCAGAATCGCCAATGGCGTGTGTGTTCATTTGAAACTTGGAAGCAGCTATTTTTTGAGCTAAATAATCCAAGCTATCAGCAGTAGTAATCATGGCTCCAAAATGATGTGGCATATCGCTATAAGGCTCGCGCATAGCGGCACCGCGTGAACCCAAAGCGCCATCTGCATATACTTTAAAGGAACGTACATTGAGACGCTCCGTTTTATAGACACCCTTGTTTAAATAATAATCACGATTTTCGGGACTGTTACTTACCATTGCGTACATTCTCAGTTTAAACTTCTCTTCTTTTTGAAGCTGATCAATCAGCTCAATAATATCTCGATCCAAACCGGCATCGTCAACGGTTGTCAATCCATATTGAATGCAGATTTTTTCGGCTTCCAAAAGTGCTTGTTCTGAAACTTCAGGAGTAATTTCTGGGAAGGTTTCCCATATTAGTTGCATTGGCGCATCAATAATTATTCCTGTGGGCTCCCCATTTTCCAATACTATTTCACCTCCGGCAACTTTCGTCTCTGATGTAATTCCAGCCAACTCCAGAGCTTTTGAGTTTACCAACATAGCGTGACCGTCAATTCTTCGTAAAGAAACAGGTGTATCGGGAAATAAGGAATCCAGTTCTTTTTTTGTGGGGAAATTTTTATCCTCCCAATCGTTTTGGTCCCAACCCCTACCAATTATATACTCAACATTTTTCTTTTTCTGAAAAGCTACAACACGGTTCAAAACTTCATCAAAACTTTTGGTATCAATCAAATCAACATTATTTAATTCCAGACCAAGGCCATATAAATGGGCGTGTGCATCAATCAAGCCAGGAACTACGGTATTGCCTTTGGCGTCGTAGGTTTTCTTTATATTGTATTTCAGTTCGAGTTCGGGCTTTAAACCTATTTCAAGGATTTTTCCATCTTTTACAACTAAAGCATTTGCGGTGCTAAAGTCTTTGTCAACGGTGTAAATGGTTGCATTTTTTATCAATAAATCTGCAGGAAGTTTTTCTGGGGCGCAGGATGCAATCGATATTGCTAATAAAAGGAAGAATAGTTTTTGCATAATTGGTTCTCTTAGGATGTAAAAATAGAAAACATCCGCTAAAGACGGATGTTTTCAGAAATTATAATTTTTTAAAAACTACCAATCAAACTTATAGGTAACCCCAGCCAATCCCTGGATTCCCTGCACGGGGTAATTCAACCATTTTTGATAGTTATCCCCAAAAAGGTTGCTACCCTTTACAAAAGCCGAAAGTCTATCGGTAAATCTATATCCAAAGTGAAGGTTGGCATCCACGTAACCATCCAAAGTTACCTCTTGATTGATGGAATTCCCGAAAGGATTGTTATTGTAAACCAAATCCTTACGTTCACCAACATAAAACAAGGAAGCGCCCCCGTATAGTTTTTCGGTAATGTTGAAATCTGAAAACACCGAAGCCTTTAAATCCGGCAAGTTCCACGCTTCACTTTGTAAATCTGTGTTATAGCTATTATAGGTTCCGTTTATTCCTAAAGTGAATGTATTGGAAACTTCAACCTTTAATTCTGCGAAAAAGGCAAGTGTATTCACATCGTCATAAACCACATTGAAAGAGTTTCCGTATTCGTATCCTTCAAAAGTTGCGTTGTAGATTTTTAAAGGATTCATTTGAAAAAGTGCGCGGTTTTCATCTTTTCCATATGAAGCCCGAACGTTATAGGCAACTGAATTAGAAATTTTCCCCTTAATTCCTCCAAAACCTTCGTAGAGTTTTTTGGTAGGCGCGATATTTAAAGTAGGCGAAACAAATGGGTTTTCTTCTTTGAATTTATAATACGTATTCTGCTGCAAACCACCTTCTGCCCCACCGTACACAATCACAGTTTCATCCATTAATCTGTAGGAAGCGTTCAATCTTGGATATAATGAAAAATCAGTATTGCTATTTTCGGAATCTAAACTCACATAAGCTGCAACACCCAGCGATACTGAAAGGTCATCATTTACAAAAGTAATGGAAGGCGCCAGTCCTGCGTTTAGATAACTATATTTTATATCAGAAGTATTTGTATAGTTTCTATCAAAACTTCCGCTTAAATAGTCTATGTCACCATCAATTCTAAAAGTCAGATTTTCCAACGGAAACGAAAACTCAGGCTTTAACCTTGCGTTAAATTCCGAAGAAGAAAACGCATCGCCCAAATAGCGAATGTTTAAGGCCGCTTTTTCAAAAAACGAATCGTCCAAGGCTACACTTCCACCCGCATACCCACTGAAATACATCTGCAACGGATCTATATCTGCAATCACACTTTCAGGGTAAATAACGTAATCTTCCGGCAAACCATACCAGTTGAATATCTGGTGTTCCACGCCTGCATCGAGTCTGTAGGTTGCATCTTTTTGGCGGCTTGTATAATTCGCTTCTAAACTGGTGTCATAATATTTATTGTCAAGTTTTACGTCTTTTATATCGCCTTGCGATGAAATGTGCCTAAAGAAAAACCCCGCATTATCTGTTCGGCTGATTTCAAAATTGCTGTAAAATTCACCTAAAATTGAGGTGTAATTTCCGAAACCTAAAGTTGCATAATTATCATACAATTTAATAGGTTTTGATTTTTCAACAGTGGTGGCCTTTCCCTTTGCTGGCGTGAAAGTAGATGCTACGGGAACTGAGAAAATGCTGTATTTTACCTCTTTTTTTGTAGTGGAAATAGAATCGTTCAACTCGGGAGTTTCCTTCACTTTAAAGGCGTCCGAAATTGTTGGCGTATATGGTTTCACAATATTTACAACCTCGGGGTCCAGTTCTTTTTCCTGTGAAAACATCGAGAAATTAAACACTGAAATTGCTGCGATTGAAAATAAAACTATCCGTTTCTTTGACATATTTATCGTAATATCGTTTTAAAATAATTGCTTAGTTTCCATCTGTTTCAACGGAAGAATTGGTTTTTGCCTCAGCGTTTTTAATTACCGCGAGTTCTGCTTTTGCTTCTTCCACTACTTCGGGAAAATCGGTGAAATTTTTGGTTACACTTTCTAAAATATAGGTTGCTTGATACGCATCTTTCAAGGCGTAAAAATTCTTAGCCATCAACACCAAACCTTTGGCACCGTATAATTTGTAACCCGAATAATCTTTCGCCAATTTCTGTACGGAAGCATTTGAACCTTCAAAATTTCCCTCTTTATTTTTAAAATAGGCATCGTAATAAAGTGCTTCGGCAGCTAGTGCACCGGTTGCAATTTTCTGAACTTCGGCATAAGCGGTTTTGGCCTTTGTTTCGTTATTCGTTTTCATTGCCGAGCGAGCTATAATTACCTGTGCATCACTTTTTATAGAATTATCAATTTTTGAATTCTGAAGTACTTTTTCGGCATAGTTTACAGCTTCAGCATATTGCTTCAATTCATAGGAAGCCTTCATACTGTTAGTCTGCGCAAAGATGATATTTTGCGGAAAATCTGCTTCAGCTTCCAAACGCTTTAAATATTCTTGGGCATTTTGATAATCTTTCTTTCCTAAATATAATTCTGAAACCCGCGCCAATGCTTGCTCTGTAAATTCACTTCGCTCACGGTTTACAACATATTCAAAATGAGGAATGGCTTGCTCGTTGTTTCCATTTGCAAAATAAATTTGTCCCAAATAAAAATGTGCGTTCAGGGCGTGCTGCCCATTGGGAAATTCCTTCAAATAATCCTCAAATCGGCCTTTGGCTTGGTTTTGATTGTTTTCCAAATACGGTTGCTCCGCCGCCAAGTACGTGGCATCGTCAAGTTCGGTGTCGCCCACTTGCACATAATCCAAAGTTTTTACCCAACGTGCATATTCGTCAACATTTCCTTGGTCTATGTAAATTATTTTTGCGGAAGAAACGGCTTGTAACGCTTCGGGAGTGGAAGGGAAATCTTTTGCAACGCGTTTGAAAATTGCCAAAGCTTCATTACTTTTTCCGGTATTGTCATAAATCAAGGCTTTTTTCAACAAGGCTTTTGAAACAAAACTGCTGTTTGGAATATCGCGAACCAATTGATCGTAAGCCGAAATAGCTTCGTTTGTATTGTTTTGTGCCACGTAGGTATTTCCCAATTCGTATAAGGCATCATCGCGATAAACGGATTTTGGATATTTTTTTATAAAAGCGATTAATTCTTCAATTTTCTTTTCGCTGCGGTCCACAAAACCGTAACTAATTGCTTTTTGAAATTGTGCATAATCATTATCGCCGCCCATTTCAATTGCTGCATTGTAGTTTTCCATCGCCGGCCAATATTGACTAGTCACAAAATAACTGTCGCCCAAACGCAGATATGCATCTTTTTTTCGAACATTTTCAGCGGAAGAGGAGCCAACGTAGCTTTTGAAATTGGCAATTGCATCATTATAATTCTTTAGTTTGAATTGGTTATAAGCCACATTGTACTTCAAATTTTTAAATTCCGAAGTACTCGGTGCATCAGGCATTTGCTGAAATTTATTGTAACCTGCCAATGATTTTTCAAAATTTGAAAGTTGGTAATCACTTTCGGCTTTCCAATAAGTTGCTCGGGCTGTGAAATCTTGGCTTTTGGGATATTTTAAGCTTTTGTCAAAAAATGAAATCGCTTCGTTGTAATCTGCTTCATTATATAATTCAATTCCACGGTAAAAAGCAACTTTTTGATAAGCGGCTTCATCAGCAAAATTTTTGTTGTTTTCCAACAAATCCAACGCCTCTTTGTAATTTTTTGATGTGATGTAACTGTCAATCAAGAGTTTTTTCAATTCATCATTATTGGCATTATTTGGATATTTTTCAATAAATGAAAGCAAAACCTGTGGCGTGCTTTTGTAGCTATTGCCAATCTCGTAACTCAACTTTGCATAATTCAAATAAGCATCTTCCTGAATTTCGGCGCTGAAATCCATTTCAGAAGCATTTTTAAAAGCGTTCAGGGCTTCTTGTTTTTTGTCGAGTTTTAGATAACTCTCAGCCAAATGGTAATAGGCGTTTTGGGCAACGGCATTCTTTCCGTCAACAATTTTATTGAATTCACCAATGGCACTTTCGTAATCGCCTTGTTTGTAATACGCATAACCCAGTTGATAATAATCGGTATTGTTCCATTTGCCGCGCATTCCCTTATATTCCTTTAAATATGGGATCGCTTCAGCGTATTGGCCAAGGTTAAAATAACTTTCCCCAATAATTTTTGAAAGTTGGCTTTTTTCCTGCGGGCTGGATTTATCAAACTGCTCTTTTCCCATTTCAATCGCCTTTTCAAAATTGCCGAGCTTGAAATTCATATCAGCCTGGTAATAGGAAAGATCTTCAGAATAGCGATCCTCGCCTTTTACTTCTTCAAAGTTTTTGTTGGCTTCTTCGTAATCATCGCCTTCATAAGCAATGAAACCTAAATAATACTTGGCTTGCGAGCCATATTTCTGTGAAGTGGAAACTTTGTTGAAATAATTTTTCGCCTCGTCATAACGTTTCGCCTTAAAATAGACGTAACCATTGTTGAAATTGAATTTTTCTTGCTCGCCTCGGCTCAAATTTCCCGTATCAACTTTTTCGTACCATTTTTGTGCGTAGGCATATTTTCCGTTTTCGAAATAATAATTTGCAACATCTATATATGCAGAATTTCGCTTTAAACTTGTGGGATATTTCTCGACAAATTCCTCCATCAACTGGTCGGCGTTTTGCTGGTTCAATCTAACCGCCGCATTCGCAATATAATAGGCACAATCACTCTGTACTGTTTCGTCTTCGCTGCTATTCTTTATTTTGTCAAAAAGACTTTGCGCGGCTAAAAACTGCCCGTTGTTATAAAGTTCCAACGCTTGGTTGAACGCTGCAAGGTCATTTGTAAAGACCGCTGTTTGCTGTGAAAAAGATGAAAATGAAAGAAATAGGAAAAGTGAAAAAACAAGAAAATTCTTTATCATTATTTACAGTTTTTGTGGCGTAAAGATATTTAACTTTAAATGTAGCTTTCGGCGATACTGTAAATTTTTAAGGTTTAATTAACGAATGTTTTTTTATTGAGTTTTCTTAGGAATATAACGACATAAAAGTGAAATAAGTATATGTTTCTGCAACAGAATTTAACATAACTTGAAACGTTTTAGAAAAATACCGTAATTTTAAAATTTCCCAATTTGTAAATGCATTGTTATGAATAGATTAATAATTTTCTCCATCATATTATTTTCACTTTCGGCCACTGCCCAACGCAATCCCTTCAAAAATCTTTTTGAAAAAGATGGTAAAATTGGAATCGGCACCAGTTTTCCCGACGAACTTTTAACAGTAAAAGGAAAAATTCACACGCAGGAAGTTTTGGTAGATCTGGACGGTGCCGTTGCTCCGGATTATGTGTTTGAAAAACATTTCATCGGTTACTCAGAAATGATGCCGGAGTATAAATTGATTTCGTTGCAGGAACTTGAAATATTTCTGAAGGAAAATCATCATTTGCCCAATGTTCCTTCCGCCGAAACAATGGAGGCAGAGGGAATATCACTAAAAGAAATGAACCTGATTTTGCTTCAAAAAATTGAGGAACTTACGCTTTACACACTTCAGCAGCAAAAGGAAATTGATGCACTAAAAAAATCCGTTCAAATTTTAAATAAGTAATGGTCCAGCTTATAATTCCCTGTTATAACGAAGCAACGCGCTTTAATATTCATACTTTTTTTGACAATTTTCAATTTCTGGAAAACGTACATATAATTTTTGTAAACGACGGCAGTACAGATACTACACAGGAATTGTTGCTAACCATCCAACTAGAATGTGAAACCAAAAACGATACGGCTACGGTAAGTATTTTAAAGTTGCCAAATAACGTTGGAAAGGCCGAGGCAGTGCGCCAAGGAATGCTGTTGGCAACCAAAAAGCCCAATACAAGATTTGTGGCCTATTTTGATGCAGATTTGGCTACGCCCCTAACCGAGATTAAAAGCCTTTTGAACGCCATGCAATCTGATAGTCAGCGAAAAATGGTGCTGGGCTCCCGCATTAAAAAAGCGGGATCGACTATAGAGCGAAGTGCCTTGCGGCATTATACGGGAAGAATATTTGCCACCGTAGTAAATAATTTAATTTTGAAAACCGCTATTTACGACACCCAGTGCGGTGCCAAAATGTTTACCAAACAGTGCGCCCAGCAAATATTTGCAGAGCCCTTTGTTAGCCGTTGGCTTTTCGATATTGAACTTATTAGCAGAATGCAGGTATTATATCCAACTTCCCATCTCAACAAAATTATTTACGAGCAGCCTTTGAATACTTGGAAAGAAATGGGCGATTCAAAAATTCGAATAAAGGATTTAATAGAAATGCCCTACCAACTATACCAAATCTATAATAAACAGAAAGATGATTTTAAAAAAAATAAGGGCACAGTCTAGGTTTCACCCCTATCTTTTTCTACTTATTTTCGGTGTACTGGTAAGGGCTGTAATTTATTTTCTCTATAATGGGCATGTAAGCATGTTTAACGATTCGGGCGGATATATTTCGATCGCAGAAATGTTTAAAACCGGCGATTTTGGCCAATACAACGGCACCCGTACCCCCGGTTATCCATTATTGATATTTCTGGCAAACCTTTCACTTCCTGTTGTAGCTATCTACCAAAATTTTATAGGAATTCTTACTTCGTTTATGCTATTTTATATTTTCCGAAAACAGAGTAAAAACATAAATTTTTCAATAATAGTAGGACTTATTCCATCTATTTTTTTACATCTGCTTTTTTATGAAAGAGCTATACTAACCGAAAGCTTAACGCTCTTTAGTTTGGTATTTTGTATATATCTGCTTTTTAAAGTTGACTTCTTTTTAAAACCACTCAGTTTTTTTCAAGTTGTACTTGTTGGATTGGTTGCAACCTTGGCATTGTTGGTGCGCCCCATGTTTGTAATTCTTCCACCATTTATAGCATTTTACTATGTGGTACTAAACTATAAAAGTGGCATATTCCATAATGCGCTCCGTGTTTTGTTTTTTTGCCTTCCCGCTTTTGCTTTTTATTCGTTTTGGAGTTCATATAACGAAAAACACACCGGCTATAAAACAATTACTGCTTATTCGGGAATCAATATTGCCCAGACAACCGTCTTTTTTTTGGAAGAAGCTGATAACGAATTTGCGCCTATTCGGGACCACCACATTAGGAAAAGAGATTCGTTGATTGCCTACGGAGGCGATCCGGCTATGTCAATTTGGTATGTTTATGAAGATTTGAAAAGAAAAAATTCCCTTTCAGTCGCCGAATTTTCACAGCTGTTAAAACCAATGAATGAAAATCTTATTTTAAATAACAAAACGTCATACCTAAAGCAAGTATTGGTGTCGTGGCTAGATTTTTGGAACACTGGCATGATGTGGAACTATGACAGCTTCCCCATAAAAGAAATAAAATGGCTCTTGGCAGGATTTTGGCTCTTTTTAATGACCCCCTTCGTTATCTTTATTAAAATTATTTTTCTATTAATTTCCGGATTCCATATATATAAAAGAATACGGGATAGAAAATTGCTTTTTACTTTCGAATTCTTTTGCGTTTTACTAATTTTGGGGGCATCTGTTGGACAGGCTTTAATAACCTTTGGCTCCAACGCACGCTTTTCAATGCCATTTTTTCCTTTGATTTTTATAGTTGTAGTTCAATTTTACCTAAATAATAAAAATTATGTCCCAACCTGTTTTAGAATTAAAAAACGCCGCCATATATCAAACTGATAACTTGGTACTTTCCGATGTTTCCGTTTCTGTGGAAAAAGGTGAGTTCGTTTACCTAATTGGGAAAACAGGAACCGGGAAAAGTAGTTTCATGAAAACACTTTACGGCGACCTTCCTTTGAAAGAAGGCGAAGGACATATCGTGGGTTATGATTTGGCTATATTGAAAGAAAAAGATATTCCTTTTTTACGTAGAAAACTGGGCGTAGTCTTTCAGGATTTTAAACTCTTGAATGATCGCACGGTACGCGACAATCTTAATTTTGTTTTGACCGCAACCGGTTGGAAAGATAAGGCTGCCATGGAAAGCAAGATAAACGAGGTATTGGACAAGGTAGCTATGAAAACTAAAGCTTTCAAATATCCATACCAACTTTCCGGTGGTGAGCAGCAACGGGTAGCAATTGCGAGAGCTCTGTTGAACGATCCCGAACTTATTTTGGCAGATGAGCCCACGGGAAATCTCGATCCGCAAACAAGCGTTGAAGTAATGGAGGTTTTGAGGGAAATAAACAAAAACGGGAACACCATTTTAATGGCAACCCACGATTATGCGTTACTGCTGAAATATCCGTCAAAAACCTTGAAATGCGACGAAAACCAGATTTTTGAGGTAGTTCAAAAAACGGTTTAAATCAATTTTTTTGCAATTAATCATTTAAAATACTTGGGTCCCGAAGCTGAAGATTACATTCTTTTTCAAGTGAAGTATCTATCTTCAAATGAATTTTTCCGCTGGCATTGGGCCTTAATACGGTATTTTTTGAAATAGTAATTCTCTTTTTGGATGTTAAATTCAATGTTGAGTTTTCAGTAAACTCTTGGTTTTGCATCATAACTTCCGAAATAGAAGTCAGTTTAAAATCCCACCGACTGAAACGCTGATTTTCAATTTTCACGGGTTCTTTTTCTGCAAACATATCAAACACCATTTTTACCGCGCGACCTGTATTTAGCATTCCCGCACCGTACATTCCAGCATATGGCTTATTGGGTTCTATATCATCAATGTTTGTAGAAGTGAATTTAATGATGGTCTCAACCTCTTCTGCCGGAAGGCACGGGTATAGCGAAAACATAAGCCCAATAGTTCCCGTAACTAATGGTGCCACCCCTGAAGTTTGATTAAATTGGCTAACATCGTCAAAACCGTTGAGGGCTCGTTCACCGTATCTATAAATACCTTTTGAAGGAGCTACAATGTCAATTTCACTGTTCAAATTTCGGATACTAATTGGATACAAATGCGGAACCTGAGTAGTATCATTATTTTTGAAACCACCGGTAAGTCCCACATAATAGCGAATATTTTTCACATAGTATAATCCCTTATCTTCTTCAATCTGAATATTCTCAGAGTAATGTGCATAGCGATGCGAAGCTGAGGAAACTGCAATAACTTTATCATATGAAGCTGGATAGTACGGTTTTTTTCCTTTTGTTTCAGAAAACGGTGGATTATGACCTATTGCAACCACCACTGTACCGTTGTCCATCATTTCATATATAGCCTGCTGGGCAGTTTCATAATAATGTGCTAGCCCCCAACTACAATTAATGACTTTCACTCCCAATTTGGAAAGTTCAACGAGTTGCTCCAAATTATTAATGTGTCTATAATTAGTGGAATAAACACTGCAATCGTAACATACGCCTGGAATAGCATATGCATTGTTCCCTTGTCCAGCCGCAGTTTCAGCAACAGAAAATCCGTGGCCTTTTGCCAGAAAAGACTCTCTGATAATCTTACTTTTCCCTTCAAATTCCTTATCGTCTGTTTTTATGGAGCCATCCGAAATTCCAACAATTACATCACGTGAACCCGTGGTGTAATACCAAGCTTTTGGCACCTCCATTACGTCAAGATAGTCAAGATTTACTTGCGCTCCCAGATTATCGCCGATGGTACTTGTCAAACCGTAATCATTAGGCTCAAAGATTTTTTTGTCTTCTTCAGCTATCAATTCGCCAAACTCAAAAAGATGGGAAGCATTCTGTAGCAATTCTGTCATCATTGCTTCCTTATCAGCAATCACAAAAAAGGTTTTTTTTAGGTTTTGCTTTTTAGCATGCTTCCAAGTCTTTTTGAAGATTTTGATTTTATAGTTTTTTAATGCTGCTTTCAATATTGCATCATTTCCCGAATAACTCAAATAGTCTCCATTTTTTGTAAAAGTAGGCACAAAAGAAGTATCGCGCGCGCGCAGATAAAACCAAGCCTCTTTTTGGGCGTATCCTGAAAATGTAGAAAAAACAATAAAAGCTAAAATAAAAAATGTGCGCACGGCTGATTATTTTTTTTTACAAGATACATTTTTTTTAAAATTTGTATAGGAACGATTTTCTATAAACCAAATAGAAATTGAAATTTCCAACATCCAAAAAGATTACTGTATTTTAGCCAAATGTACCAAACACTAAAAAAAGTGGCTCTTACTTTTGTTCCCAAAAAGATTCTTTTTGAGAACGAGGTTCTTTTCCGTTCCATCTTTGCCTTTCACTTACGAGGAAAAAGCCACGAATGCAAGGTTTGCGACCATGGGGTAAAAAAATTTATCGAAATTCCCGATGGCGATCTCCTTTGTCCCTTTTGCGGAAGTCGTTCCCGAACCCGACGCCTTTATTCCATTCTTAAAGAAAATGATTTTATCCGCGGAAAAGTGCTCCACTTTTCACCTTCGCGAAGTGTTTACAGATTGCTGAAAAAAAATCCACACATAGATTATTTCAGCACTGATTATGAAGATGAATTTCTTGCAGATTATAAATATGATATTAAACAAATTCCTTTGAAAGAGGAGTTTTTCAACCTGATAATCTGTTATCACATTTTGGAACATATTGAAGATGACAAAAAAGCAATAACAGAACTGCATCGCGTGCTAAAATCTAATGGAACTTGTTTGATCCAAACTCCTTATAAAGAAGGAGAAATCTACGAGGATTTTTCAAAAAAAACGCCGGAGGAAAGACTGAATGCTTTCGGACAGGAAGACCACGTGCGTATTTACTCTGTGGAAGGATTGCAGCAACGATTGAAAGAAAACGGTTTTCAAAATGTGGAAATCAAAACTTTTCCAGCAAATGAACGTTTTGGGTTCATGGAAGAAACTGTACTGATCGCCAAAAAATGATTTCAATTCTCATCCCTACATATAATTACAATGTCTTTCCGCTAGTAGAAAATTTGCAGAAACAGTGCGAAGTTGCAGTTGTTGCTTATGAAATAATTGTCTTGGACGATGCTTCCACCGACAAAAGATCTTTGGAGGAAAATTCTAAAATAAATTTATTGAAGCAGTGTAGCTTTCAAATTTTGGATAAAAATATTGGAAGAAGCAAAATTAGAAATCAATTGGCTGAAAAAGCAAACTATAATTGGCTGCTATTTTTGGATGCTGACACATTTCCATCAAATTCAGAATTTATTGTAAAATATTTGGATGCATTTTCAAATAAAACTTCTGTAATTTTTGGTGGGATTGCATATCCAGAAAAAAATTCAAAAAATTTCACTTTAAGGCATAAATATGGCTCGGAACGCGAAAGTCTTCCGCTTGCAGAACGTCGTAAAAGTCCATACAAAAGCTTTATTACGATGGGTTTCGCCATTAAAAAAGTGGTTTTTGAAAAAATAAAATTCAATGAAAACCTAGCGGGTTATGGCTATGAGGATTCTGTTTTTGGCTATGAACTTAAAAAAAACAATATTGCGTTACTGCATATTGACAATCCCGTAATCCATTTAAATTTGGAAACAAATGAAGTTTTCATAAAAAAATCAGAATTGGCACTTCAAAATTTGATGAATTTTTATTGGTCTGATGTAATTGATGAGGAAACTATAAAAATTCTAAAAACCTATTCAAAATTAAAAAAATGGAACTTACTTTTTGCCATAAGCGGGTTTTTTAAAGTTTTTAGAAAACTTATGCTCAAAAATCTGAATTCTACAAAACCTTCACTTTTTCTTTTTGATTTGTACCGCTTGGGGTATCTTAGTTGTTTAAAATCAAAAAATGCCTAAATTTTCAGTAGTCATTTCGGTTTATAACAAGGAAAAGTATATTGCCGATACTTTGAAAAGTGTCTTGGCACAGACATTTACCGATTTTGAAGTAGTGATTTTAAACGATGGCTCAACTGACAATAGCGAAGCTGAAATTTTAAAATTCAACGATCCGCGGATTCGTTATTTTTCACAGGAGAACAAAGGTGCATCGGCCGCCAGAAACTTCACGGTCCAACAAGCAAAAACGGAATACATTGCACTGATGGATGCGGATGACTACTGGTATCCTTTCTATTTGGCCGAACAAGATAGGTTGACAAATGAATTTCCCGAAGAATCCGTTTTTGCAACTGCAACCGAAATTAAGCGAAACGGAAAAATATTCAAAAACAGTTATTCTCTACCCACCATTGCAAATAATGCCGTAATTGTTGATTATTTTGAGGCAAGTCAATTGGATTCGGTGTTGCTGAGCATTTCAACAGTATTAAAAAAAGAGGTTTTTGAAAATGTGGGTTGGTATGATCTAAAAATAAAAAGTGGTGAAGACACCGATCTTTATGTGCGAATTGGATTAAAATATAAAGTAGTTTTCAGCCCAAAGGTTTGCGCAATCTACGTAGTGAGAAAAAATAGTTTATTTAAAAGTGTAAAGAAGCTGGAAGAAAAAGCCAATTTTGAAGCTTATGAAGTTTTTGAAAAAGACAATCCCGCCCTTAAAAAGTTTTTGGATCTAAATAGATACTCGCTTTGCATCCTTGCTAAAATGGAAGGTAATAAAGAAGCTTTTAAAAAGAATTTTCAGAAAATAAATCAAGAAAATCTCAGTAAAAAGCAACAGTTTCTACTTCGCCAAAACAAAACCATTTTAAAGTATCTTTCAAAAACGAAAGACAATTTGGAAAAGCTGGGATTGCGGTTAGGTACTTTTAAATAACTTGAATTCGCCGTACTCACGGATATAATCATCTTCGTTGTATTCTTCACTAACCAATGACAGACAGACGGCGCCTGAAGAAAAATCTTCCAACTCCCGCCAAACACCATTTGGAATAAGCAAACCTCTATCGGGTTTGTTCAAAGTAATAGTTCTGCGGGTTTTACCATTGTCCAACACCACATCAAAACTACCGCTAAGGGCAATTAAAAACTGTTGCAGTTCCTTATGGGCGTGGCCGCCACGGGTAGAGGAACTCGGAACATCATAAAGATAATACACCCGCTTAATTGTAAAAGGCAAAAAATCTTTTTCAACAACCGAAAGGTTTCCGCGACCGTCAGGGTCACTGATTTTAGGGATTTCCTTTAATTCTATTTTTTCCAAATCAACGTATTGCATGCTGTAAAGTTTGGTTCCATTTATCAGAAATGGCCTGTATTGAAAAATTTTCTACGGAAGGTTTTGTGTTCGCTTTCAGCTTTAAATAATAAGCCTCATCAAAGCAAATGCTTTCCAACGCTTCCGAAAATAAAGGTAAACTTCTTTCGGCAATCAACAAACCATTTTTTTGATGCTGCACAATTTCCGAGGGACCTGAAATTATATCTAGTGAAACTACAGGCGTTCCCAATGAAAGTGATTCTACCAATACCATCGGGAAACCTTCATATTTGCTAGTGAGCGTTACACAGTGGGCATTTTTAATAATTTCAAAAGGTTTTTTGATAAAAGGGAGAAATATAATTTGTTTCGCGCATTCTTTGGAAATAGCCAGTTTTTGAAGCATTTTCTTATCCTTTCCATCACCCAAGATGACGAGATGAAAATCTCTTTCCCATACTTTTGATTGTGAAAAAGCTTCAATCAAAAACGAAAAATCCTTTATGGAATCGTCCAATCTGCCATAGGAAAGTATATATTTTTTATTTTGAATTATTTCGGGAAGTTCACCATTTTTATCACTCCAAGCAGGATCAAAAGCATTGTGTATTGTGATGGAATTCTCTATTCCTTCCTTCCTCAAAATTTCGTTTTCAATATATTCTGAAACCGCAACGTTCAAAAGGTTTTTTTGGCAGATTCTCGAAAATGAAGTTGGATTTTCAGTGAGGTATTCCGTTTTTTTAGAGCTGTGCACCACATAAATTTTATTGAGTTCACGATAAATAAATTTGGAATAAAACTGCTCCCTTTCAAAATTATTCTTCGGACGGTGATCAATTATCACATCAAAAGCTTGCTTTTTTAAATAATTTCGGAATTTTCTAAAACGAAGCAATCGTTTCACTATAGAATCCTTTTCAGTTTTCAATTTTCCAAGGTTTAGCATTTTACCATTAAAAGGATAATCTACTTCATCATTTAAAATCACCAAATGTACTTCGTGCCCTTTTGCTTCCAGCATCTGTGAAAGCATTGCGCATGAACGCTCCAAGCCGCCTTTTGCAAGCGAAATTGAAACTAGGCACACTTTAAATTTCTTTTCGGTGGCCATCGTTATTTATTATGTATTTTTGGTTGCACAAGGCAAATATAACTTTTATGCGAATACTTTTGGTGGGCGAATACAGTAGGTTGCACAATTCCTTAAAAGAAGGATTGCAGGCACTCGGTCACGAAGTAACCTTGGTTTCCACTGGTGATGAATTTAAAAACTTTCCATCGGACGTACTTTTGAAACGAAAGTATGATTCTGGAATTTCAAAAAAAGTGAAAGTGGGCCTTTTTAAACTTTTTGGTAAAGATATTTCTTCCCTTTCTTTAAAAAATCAGTTTTTTCGGCAGAAAGAAAAATTTAAAGGTTTTAATGTTGTACAGTTAATAAACGAAAGCCCACTTGGCATTTTGCCGATATATGAGAAAAAAATGATTTCGTTTTTAAAAAATAATAACGAAAAACTCTTCCTGCTTTCCTGCGGAACCGACTATACGAGCGTAAGATACGCTTATGAAAAAAAGTTTCGCTATTCTATTTTCAATCCATTTTTTGAAGGGAAAATTTCAGAAAAGGAGTTTTTTCCAGCACTAAAATATTTAAAACCCAAATACGAAGAATTACACAATTTTGTATTTGAAAATGTAGATGGAATAATTGCCTCCGATTTGGATTATGATATTCCACTCCTTGGAAATAATAAGTATTTGGGGCTCATTCCAAACCCGATAAATACTGAAAAGTTGAAGTGTCAAACTTTTGTTTCCGAAGAAAAAATTATCATTTTCCATGGAATCAATAGGACGAATTATTTCAAAAAAGGAAATGATTATTTTGAAGCTGCACTCAAAAAGCTTCAGCAGAAACATCCCACAAAAGTTGAAGTGGTTACCGTTGAAAATGTTCCCTATTCCGAATATATTGAAAAGTACAATTCTGCACACATACTTTTGGACCAAGTGTTTGCTTACGACCAAGGCTATAATGCATTGGAAGCGATGGCAAAGGGAAAGGTGGTTTTCACAGGAGCCGAAAAAGAGTTTTTGGAACGATATAATTTAATGGAAGATGAAGTGTGCATAAATGCACTTCCCAACGTGGATTATTTATTCAAAAAAATGGAAGATTTGATTTTGAATCCCGAAAAATTGCGAGTCATTTCAAATAATGCAAGAGCATTCATTGAGCGGGAACACAACTATATTTCCATTGCCAAAAAATATTTGGAAACTTGGAAAAAGTAATCAAAAAGGTAAATCAATAACCTCTGGCCGGATAAAATCTTTAGAATAGGGATTCTCCAAAAAGCTGAGCGGCGGCTTTTGAAATTGTAAGATATCTTCTCTTTCAATGCCATAAACACTCCAATAGTTTGCGAGTAACTGGGCAAAAATATCCTCGTCCCAAAACCCAAAAATTGGCTTACTTCCCTTTTTCTCAATAGCAATTGATTCTATCGTAATTCCGTTATCATCACTTTCAATTTTGTATTCAGGTTTATATTGTAAAATATAATCGGAGTAATGAAAACGTGCATACAATTCCTCAAACTGAACAGGGTGTAAAACGTGACCTTTTATTTTATCGAGCAAATCTTTTTGCTTCTCCCCTATTATACCGTTATCCTGCAAACAGGCTATAAAACCAAAGCCATTAACCCCAAAAGAGAACATTAAATTAATTGCATCGTCACGATAGCTAAAAATATCAGCGGAATATTTAAGCGGAAATACTACAATGCTCCAAGGTTTTTTTCCAACGAAAGAAACAGGTTCAATAATGGATTGAAGCATTAAATGGAAGAGACCGAAACGTTCTCTTAGCGTTGCTGAAAGTTCAAACTCTTCACCTAGCCTAAGCAATCTGTCTCTTTCATAAAGCATTTCATAATAAAGCAGACCATAAACCATCCTTCCCGTCCATTGAAAAAGTATTTTTTCGTCCAAGGAAGCCATTCCTTCAAAACCATTTTTATAGGCTGCCTGAATGGTAGTATCCAATTCATCAAAAGCGATTTTAACTTCTGGGGAACATGGTAATTTAAGATCGGAATAGGTATAGGACTTGGTTTTGTCCATCATCTCAATCCTTTCATCTCCAAACTTAAAATGATCCATTAACCATTCTGGAAAAACGGACATTTTTTCAGTTGTTAATACTCCTGAAAGAAAACAAAAATGTTCGTCAAAAATTAATTCAGTAAAAGGATTGAAAAATTGTTGGGCCATCAGAAAAAAAAGTTTTGAATTTTTCTGCAAAGATAGCCATAAACTATTGTTCGCTTTGTGCCAATTACCAACAGTTTACTTTATAATTCCACCTACTTAAATCTTTTTGAGTTTGCAATTAGTCAGCTGTTGTTTTACGATTTTTGAAATAGCGGAATACAAGATATAAAACAACAAAAAAGTAAACCACATATCTTAAAAAGTGAGCCATTACGACCCCTTCCACACCGTAAATTCCAGCAAAATAGTAGGCAAACCCATAAAAGAGTGCAAGCGATAATATTTCTGAAAAGATAAAGTTTCGAACCATTTTTTTAGCCAAAAACTGATAGCCCAAAACAATAGCCGCCAAGCGAACAAAATCGCCTAAAAGTTGCCATTTAAAGAGTGGGGCCATAGCATTAAAGTCTGGGTAAATTATTTGGATAACATAATCCCGAAGAAAATAAATCAGCAGCATTCCTACTCCAAAAAGTGGTAATAGGGTTTTATAAATATTGAATAGCTCAGCTTTAAAATCGTTTTTGTTATGAATTCCAGCGAACTTTGGAAGTACGTACAATGTAAAGATTGCACTTGAAAAAACCATATAATTTTTGGAAATATTGGTCATCGCGGTCCAAATACCTGCATCAGCCATGGTAATTCGGTTTTGAATCATAACACGAATATCAATTTCTACATAATTTAACAGCACCGTGGAGAAAAAAGACATCAATGAAAAAGCCAAAAGCCCATTCGCCATAGGCACTTTAAAGTTAAGTTTTGAAAATTGTACATACTCCCGAAGAACTTTTATAAAAATAAATAGCAACACAAAAAATTGTAATGCCGGAGTTATTGCGATTGCTACAAGCGCCCCATCAATATTATTTGTGAGCAGCAAAACAACGGTAAGAATAGCACTCAAGATATAACTGAAAAGATCTATTCCAGCCAATTTCTTATATAATGAAAGTCCATTTACAATACCGTTAAATACGCGGTACATACTAATAAATGGAACTATTACAGCCAATAGTTTTATAAGATATATATAATCGGGAGAGTCAAAAATGGTGTTNCTTAAGTAACCTGCGCCAAAAAACAAGACCAGAGAGACCACAATGGTTCCCAAAACTGTAAATACCAATGTGGTGGAAAACAGTTTCTGTAACTGCTCTTTATCGTCTTTATACTCTGCCACATATTTTACAACTCCACTGAAAATACCTACTGAAGCAAAAGAGCTCAGCATTTCCAAAAGATTGCGAAGTGAGCCAATTTTGGCAATTCCAGATTCCCCAACAATTTCAGCTAATAAACGCTGAATGAACAATGAAATAAACAACCGAACGCCAATTACTCCAGCATTCAAAGAAGTCATCTTTAAAAGTAGATTACCGCGTATGAATTGTGGTATTTTCAATTAGTAACTGTTTAAAACCGAAATTACGCCATCCACTTCTTGTTCAGTCATTACCGGACTCATTGGGATGCTTATAATTTCATTATGTATTTTTTCAGCATTTGGAAAACTTAAATGTGAAAACTCTGAAAGCGCTTGCTGTTTATGTGGAGGAATGGGGTAATGTATCAAGTGGCCAATTCCATTTCTGTCCAGATGATCCACTAAAGTATTTCTGTTTTTTACGCGAATTACAAAAAGATGAAAAGCGTGATTTTTACTTCCATCATAATAGGGAAGCGTTATTTTATCATTGTTAATTTTCGAAATATACTTCTTGGCAATTTCTCTTCTAATTTCATTATCGGCATCCAATGTTGGCAATTTTATATTCAAAAATGCCGCTTGCAGTTCGTCCAATCTTGAATTGAAACCCAAAATTTCATTCACATATTTAGTTGAAGCTCCATAATTTCTAAGTTTTTGAACCACTTCTGCCAATGCATCGTCATTGGTAGTTACTGCCCCTCCATCACCCAATGCACCGAGATTTTTGGTAGGATAAAAACTAAAACCAGCCGCATCGCCTAAATTTCCTGCACATTTCCCAATTTTGTTTTTTGCTCCGTGAGCCTGTGCAGCATCTTCAATGATAAGTAAATTATTCTTTTTTGAAATTTTAGAGATTTCGTCTATTGGCGAAAGTTGCCCATAGAGATGAACGGGCATGATTGCCTTGGTTTTTGGGGTAATAGAGTTCTCAAGAGCTTCGAGATCAAAATTGTATTTTTTCAAATCTGCTTCTACCAAGACAGGTTTTAAACCTGCTTGCTTTATCGCCAAAATAGTTGCGATATAGGTATTGGAAGCAACCAAAACCTCATCGTTTTCATTCAGTCTTCCAAGTATTTTGTATCCTTCCAAAATCAATCGCAGCGCATCCAAACCATTGCCCACGCCAATACAATGGGTTGCCCCACAATAGCGTGCGAAATTTGCCTCAAACAGTTTTACTTGGTTTCCCAAAATATAATATCCAGAATCCAAAAACTGACGAAGACTATTTTGAAACTCTGCTTCAAAACGTTTGTTGAATGCCTTAAGGTCTAAAAACGGAATCATATAAAAATATCGTTTAAAAAATGATGGTTTTCGGTTTTGATTTCGTAAAAATCGTGCACGATACTTCTGCCACCAAAGCTTTCTTTCCAATGAAGAAGCCCTTTGTTTACTTTCATTCCCTGTGCTTCGTTACTTATACCAAAATCAAAATATTTTTTATGTGAAAAATGCTGCAACAAATAATTGAAAAGAAAATCCAGGCCACCTGTTTGCCGACCTATTTCATTTGCCGAAATATATTGAGCGTGGGCCACTGTATCAGTTTCGAAAATCGTTGCTCCTGCAACTATCTCATCATTTCTAAAAACATTGAATTGTTTAATATTATCAGGAAAGTGGGATTGCAAGAGTTCTATTTCTTCCAAAGAATGAACTGGCTTTTGATTGTGGATTTGCCTTAAGTTTGGCTCCAAAACTTCCTTCCAAAAGGATTTAAAATTTATCTCTTCGCTAACCTTCAATTCATTTTTTACACCTTTTTTAATTCCGCGCAAACGATTGGAAGAAGTTATTTTTAAAGGTTTTTCATGAAAATTACAACTCGTAATGTCCCTACGTGTTAACGAAGCTTTTACGAGAAATAATAAATAGTCAATCTCATCACTTGGCAATTGATGGTATATTTTGGGAAGTAATTTTAGTTTTAAAACTTCAATTCCCATTTCATTTAAAAAAATCAACAAGCTTTTAAAAACTTGAAATGTTTCTTCAAAAGTGCTTTTGTTTCCCAAAACCAAACCGCCGTAGCTAAGACCTTGATGAGAATGTAATTCTGAATTTGAAATATTTGCAGGGAGCACAGCTACCAACTTTTCATTTTTATAAATTAAAAGGGAATGGTCGGTGAATCTATCAGAATGATAATCCATAAAATCTCTGTAAAACAAAAACGTAGCATTTTTTGAGTCTTTTACAAAACTGTCCCACAAAGATTTTTGCGATGGGTCGTAAATTTTTATTTCGTAATTGTCTTCCAATACTTTTAAGTTCAATTTAATTTGAAATTACTTTCCCATTATCATCAATAACAACCCGCACTGATTTGGCGAATGTTCCGTTCTGCAGATTATAACTCGAATCGTCCTCCAAATATTTTAAATATTCGGGATTTTCACTCAAAACGGAGAATAGTACGCGAAAAATATTCACATTACTTCTCAATTCTGTATCCATTCCTTCCTTTAAATGACCATTCCATTTTACGGCCGCCAAGGTAGAGTAAATGGAACGTATTTTTTGCGGATCTTCCGTTGAAAACATTTCTGGATAACTTCCCAAGCCTACCCAACCTCCGTGATCTGCCAAAATAATAATGATGGCCGTAGGATCCTTTTCAGAAATGTAATCTACCGTGGTCTTTAACCAGCCATTAACTTCTTTAATTTTATCAATATAGGTGTCGCGTTCCTCTTCTTTTGAAGCTGCAAAATGAATATGATGCGGCAACAGTTTTTCAACAAAATAAAACCGTGAACCTGTTGCTATGACTGTATCCATCGCGGCTTTTAGATCATCAAAAACAACTTTTTTTACATTATTATCATTGCTGAAATAAGGAATTTCTTCAGGGTTTAAATTATAATAATCATAATGCTGCTTTGGGCGGTTCTGTTGAAAATATTCATCCTGAACAATGAAGAAATTCTTATAGCCATTATTTCGCAACGTTGTTATAGCTGCATTTTCACCTGCAATTATATCACGTGCATTCGGCATATCAATCGAAGGAAAAAGAACCTTCCCAAACTTGTGTTGTTTCATTGAAAACATAGAAGAATTGGAGGTTAAACTTGCGGGATAATTACTTCGGAAATTGTCGTAAATTTTAAAACCATTAGTTTGCAACCATCCATAAAAAGGATTTTTGAAATGATACAGATCGCTCTCCATCATATCCCGCCCAACATAGCCATCGGGCTGGATCATATAAATGTTTGGTGTAACTTTAAATTTTGCGGTTTCAATTGAGTCTGGCAGCGTAGTCCATTCCATTTTCTGCTCGTGCTCCACAATTTTTATGACACAATTGACCGTTGGAAGAATACTCATCAATAAAATTATGACGAGTAGTTTTTTGAAATGTGCATGTAATTTCCAAGCTGCCAAAACCGAAACAATCAGCAGGCCCAATAGCAATTTTTTTTTAATTGTGAGATACATTGCCTGCGACATAAGTGTTGCCACGGTCATAATTATCAAAACAAAAAGAATGTGCGGTTTGTATTTTGAAAGCGCTTCGGAAAATTTAAAAATCAACGATGCAAATGAAAAAATGACAATTGGAATTCCTATAAAAAACAATAGAAAAAATCCTAAATGTTCCCAAGAATTTATGGCTGAAAAGTTATTCGAAAAATAAAAAACCAACGGATAAAATCCACAAATAAGGCCCGTTAGTAAAGGATTGAAATTTTCTTTAAAGTATTTTTTTAGGAAATTACCCATTACCTCTTTTAGAATTTATATTTTTTTGAAAACAATATTACCGCTATCGTCAATATATTCATAAATGCCCGGTTCCGCACCTTCCTTTATAATTAAATAGCTGCCGTCTTTTTGTAAATACTGCAAATACGATTCATCACTGCCCAAATAGGAGAATAAAATTCTGAAAACATTCACACAACTCTTTAAATTTGAATCTATTTCGGGAGCATCACCGTTTGGCCATTTAATTGCCAACATAGCTCCAAAAGTAGTATAAATAATCTCGGGATTTGAGGTTTTGGTATAAACTTGGCGTGTATAATCCAAACCAACAAAACCACCATGGTCTGCCATTATCATAATAAGCGCATCGGGATCTTTTTCAGTAATTAGTTGGACCATTTTTTTAATCTTAGTGTTGGCAATTTCCAACTTTTCAAGCCATTGCTCCCGCTCTGCTACTTTTCCTTTTGATGCCTCTTTTGTCGTGGAAATATGGCTTGGCTCAAATATTTCAATAAAAAAGAAATTTCCCCCATCATTTTTTGAAACTATTGCCTTTTCCAAATCTGGGTAAACTTCTCTTTTAACGTTGAAACCTGTAGTGATATATGGAATTTCACTGTAACTGAAATTAGTATAATCAAAAGCGATTTTTGGTCGATTGACCATCAAATACGGATGCTCGGTAATGAAATGGGTTTTGTAACCATTGCTTTTAAAAATGGAAAGCACCGGATTTTCCGTCATAATGTTTTTTCTTGCATTGAGCATTTCAGAATAATCACGGCTTTGTAAATAATAGTGGTGCTTCATCATAAATGTGGCACTGTTTGAAGTGATGGTCGTGATGTAGTTACTTCGGAAATCTGGATAGGTTTTAAAACCGTTTTCAGCTAAAAAGGAATCAAAACTAGCGTTGTCTACTTTATAAAATTCACTTTTCAGTTCCGAAAAACTCGGATAGCCATCGGGCTGAATGTAGTAGATATTAGGTTTTTTCTGAAATACTACCTCTTCAATGGCATCAGGCTGCTGCGTCCAGGCTGAGGAATAATTTAAATATTTCATTAGCATTGGGACCAAACCAATAAACCCAATTACCGCTAAAATTAGCTGAAGCGCAATCCACTTTTTAAAATGTTTATGAAGGAAATAAGCTATTAATACTGAGATGATAAAAATCCCTAAAATAATTTTCTTTTGAACATCTGCGTACAAAATGATTTTGATATAAAACAAAAAAAGAAAAACACTAAAAAAGTGAAGTAAATATTTCCCCCATTTTGATATAAGAGAAATATTTGAAATCCATTTCAACAATGAAAAAAAAACAAAGGGAACGACTATAAAAATCAATAAAAAATATCCAAACTGTTCCCAGGAATTGATCATTCCAAAATTTCGGGAATAGTAAAAGACCAAAGGATAAAGACCAACCCCAAGCGCAATCAGCAAAGGGTTTTCTGAGGCACTTCCGAATATCTTTTTAAAGCTGTTTTTAGATTTTTTAGATTTCATCAATGTTTTTTAAAAACCACATTTCCCTGTGCATCCAAGTATTTATAAGTTCCTTTTGGTGCACCATAATAGATGATAATGTAACTGTCATCAGGTTGCAAGTTTGCAAGATACAAATCATTTTCACTTAAATACGAAATCAAAATTCGGAACAAATTCACCGAAGTTTTTAATTTATCATCAAATTCCGGCGCTTCGCCATAGGGCCAATGTATAGCCAGAATGGAACTGAAAATGGAGTTTACAAAATCGGGATCTGTATTTTTTCTATATGCATCTTCTATACTTTTCATACCCACAAAACCTCCGTGGTCGGCCATTATTACAATTAGAGCCTCGGGGTCGTTTCTTAGTATTGTTGTTGTAAGATCTGTAAGTTTTCTATTCGCTTCTTTTAAACTTTCAATATAATGCTCGCGCTCTCCAGCAACCCCTTTCGATTCCGCTTTTCTATTAATAATATGTCCTGGGTTGAAAATTTCCACAAAAAAGAAATTCGGCCCCTCAGTATAGGTTTCCAAATAATTTTGAAATGGCTCAATCACATCTCTCGGTTTACCAATTCCTTTGGTTATAAATTCAATTTCTTTCAAATTAAAATTTGAAAAATTATAACCCATTTTTGGTTTATTAGCTAATAGATAGGGCTGCTCAGTAAGAAAGAACGTGCGGTAATTATTGTTTTTTAAAGCCTTGAGGACACTGTTTTCAGTAATTATTACATTTCGGGCATTTATAGTCTCCGTAAAGCTTGAGCCGTTGTTATAATAGTGGTGCTTCATCATAAATGTTGCACTGTTTGATGGCAGCGTAGCGCCGTAATTACTTCTAAAATCAGTATAAGTCTTAAAATTATTTTCCTTTAGATAATTTTCAAATTCAGTATTATCAATATTATAGTGTCCTTTTTTCAATTCAGAAAAATTCACATAACCATCGGGTTGAATAAAATAGATATTTGGCTTCTTTTTGAACAGGGCAGTCTCAATGGCATCCGGTTGTTTTAGCCATTCTTTGGAATAATTCAATTGCTTACTTACAACCGGCGCTAATGTGAAAACACCTATTACGGCAAGAAGAAACTGAAAAACGACTATTTTTTTGAAATACTTCAGAAGCAGAAAAGCGAGAAGTGCCGCCATTCCAAAAACTATAAAAGTCCGCATCCAACTGAATCCTGCGAAAAGAGCAATATTCAAATAAAAAAAGAAGAAGAAAAAATTTAAGAAAGGAAGAACGAAAGGTTGGATTTTTTCAAAAAAAATAATTTTTGAAATCTTATTCGCAATAAAAAAAACAGCAATGGGAAGCAATAAAAAAATTGATATAAAATACCCGAAATGTCCCCAGGAATTGATCAGTTTATAATTATTGGTATAATAAAAAAGTAGCGGATATAAACCCGCCGCAATCGCAGTGATAATTGGAAACAGCTTATCCTTTTTAAAAAAAAACGAGAACAACCCCTGTTTTTTTTTAGCCAGCATAGTTTTTGTTTTTCAAAAGATACAGCAGTCGTTTAGTGCCTTTTACAGTTTCCTTTTTTTCTAAGGTGAAGTACTTTAGATAGCCTTTTTCAAACTCCGTTTCGTTGTAAAAATCGAAATGGTTTATGAATTCGCGTTTACGGACCAATAGCGACTGCGCCCAAGAATCTTCACGAGTCGGGAATTCGATAATAAGGTTTTTTGAAAAAGATGCAAAAAACGAAGCAGATTTTTCAAAAGGAACATTTCCGGAAAGGGTAATGTGATGGATCAACGCCAAAGCCATTGTAACATCGGGCGCATACTCTGCCAACCGTTCTATTAATGAATTGCGCTCTTTATTGTTAAAACCGATGCCGGGAGCAGGTTGCAAAACATCACACACAAAAGGAAGCATATTGGTTTCCTTATTTTTCTGAACTTGCTTGTAGTTGTAATCTACCGCATTGCTGTCAATATCGGTCACTATTATATGTGGAACTGAATCAATTATGGTTCGTGCGAAAGTTCCATCGTTACCGCCAACGTCTATCAATTTTTGTGGAGCCAATGGCTTTGTCCATTCTTTTATAAGCGTTTTTTTAGCTTCAAAAGCGGCTTCGTCATAATTGGTTTTATTGTAATAATCGCCCCATTCACTGGCCTCTTTTAACGTCAAACCTTTTATATAATCATACAGGCTTTCCAAAATATTTTCCTGTGCTTTCTTTGAAAGCTTGGCGATTTTGGTTTCGGCTTTGTAATCTTCGCTGTGCTTACTTTCCATTTTTGCAAGCAAGTGAATGTTTGGATAAATCACTGAACTTAGTTTGGTCTTTGTTGGAAGCAAAGAAGAAATCAGTTTTACCGGAATACCGTCAATGTGCGTTTGCATCATTTTGAAAACATCGGTCCCATGATATTTTGCCAAAACCAACGGTCCAAAAAAGTGTGTAATAAATTGTTTATAAGCACGCCAAGGCGTTCCTTCTTCATAAAAATCAAAAGAAAGCGTGTCGATAAATATGGGTTTCCCTTTGTGAAATGTTACGTTGTAAGCAGAAGCATCTTTCAAAATAAACCCTTTTGAAAGTGCATATTTCTGAATTTTTAGGGTATGTAACGCAGCGTGTTTGTACTGCTCAAAACTCCATTCGTAGGGATTTGTGATGAATGGAATTTCTTCGGGGGTAATGATTATTTCTTCCGAAGAAACAGAAGTTTCCTCGTGCGGAATGAGCAACCCATTCGAAATTAAATTTTTAAAAAAACTACTTTCCGACAGTTTTTTATATTGTGGAAAATAGATTGGCTTGATGGCCCTTCGCAGGACATTTCCATCATAAAATATATACCCGGAAGGGTCTCTAAATGAAGCGTGGTGTGCGTCAGTTTTTTTTGTCATCTTTATTGGTGTCTTCCTCTTCAACGTCTATTGAATCGTAAGTATCTTCCTCTTCTTTTACTAATCCGAAAAAAGATTTCACCTTATACATAACATTTTTTGAGAAAAGCAAAATACCAGCTGCCGCCGCTACTACCGCCTGCACTATCATTGCTCCCAGCCCTGGATCGAAATAAAGAAAATTCATACCTATTATTTTATACTACATTTGCCTTTTGGCGACCACAAATTAACTAAAAAACGCCGAGTTTATTGAATTGCTCGGCGATTTTCTTTTTCTTACAATTTATTTCTCTTGCGGTCTACTTCCTTCAAATAGATTTTTCGAAGTCGTAAGTGGTTTGGTGTAACCTCAACATATTCATCCTTTTGGATGTACTCCAAAGCTTCTTCCAAAGAAAATTTAATAGCTGGAATAATTCGTGCCTTATCGTCAGCTCCCGAAGAACGTACGTTTGAAAGCTTTTTAGTTTTGGTTATGTTCACCACCATATCATCCTGACGGGTGTTTTCACCAATAACCTGCCCTTCGTAAATATCTTCGTTTGGGTTTACGAAGAAACGCCCACGATCCTGCAACTTGTCTATTGAATAAGGTATAGCTTGACCAGTTTCCATAGAAACCAAACTTCCGTTTTGCCTTTCAGGAATTCCGCCTTTCAAAGGTTGATATTCAAGAAAACGGTGCGTCATAATGGCTTCACCAGCGGTAGCAGTAAGCAATTGGTTTCGAAGACCGATAATTCCGCGGGAAGGAATGATAAATTTACATACCATTCGCTCACCTTTTCCTTCCATGCTAATCATTTCGCCTTTACGGATTGTAACCATATTAATGGCAGTTCCACTTACATCTTCCGGTAAGTCGATTGTCATTTCCTCAACTGGCTCACATTTTACGCCATCAATTTCTTTAATGATTACCTGTGGCTGACCAATTTGAAGCTCATAACCTTCGCGGCGCATGGTTTCAATCAAAACCGAAAGGTGCAATACCCCACGGCCAAAAACCATAAATTTATCGGCGCTGTCAGTTGGCTGCATACGCAACGCAAGGTTTTTTTCCAATTCCTTTTCCAGTCGCTCCTTAATATGGCGAGAAGTAACAAACTTACCGTCTTTCCCAAAGAAAGGCGAATCATTGATGGTGAAAAGCATACTCATTGTAGGCTCATCAATAGCAATGGTTTTAAGTGCTTCTGGATTTTCGGCATCGGCAACGGTATCGCCAATTTCAAATCCTTCAAGGCCTACCAAAGCACAAATATCGCCTGCGTGTACTTCGGTAACTTTTTTACGGCCCAAGCCTTCAAAAGTGTGAAGTTCTTTTATTTTTGATTTTACTTTAGTGCCATCGCGTTTTACCAAAGCTATCTGCATTCCTTCCTTTAAAACTCCTCTTTGCAAACGCCCTATGGCGATACGCCCTGTAAAGGAAGAAAAGTCCAATGAGGTAATCAACATCTGTACGGTACCTTCCTCAACTTTTGGCGATGGAATGTGCTCCAAAACCATATCAAGTAGCGGCTCGATATTATCGGTTTGGTTTTTCCAATCATCGCTCATCCAGTTTTGCTTTGCAGAACCGTAAACAGTGGGAAAATCAAGCTGCCACTCTTCTGCGCCCAATTCAAACATCAAATCAAAAACTGATTCGTGAACCTCATCTGGGGTACAGTTTTCCTTATCCACTTTATTTATTACCACACAAGGCTTTAAGCCAAGGGAGATTGCTTTTTGAAGAACAAAACGTGTTTGTGGCATTGGCCCTTCAAAAGCATCTACCAATAGTAAAACCCCATCGGCCATATTCAATACCCTTTCAACTTCACCACCAAAATCGGCGTGACCAGGAGTATCGATAATATTGATTTTTGTGTCTTTATAAACAACGGAAACGTTTTTTGAGGTAATGGTAATACCGCGTTCGCGCTCCAAATCGTTGTTATCAAGGATAAGTTCGCCTGTGTTTTCGTTTTCACGGAAAAGGCTACAGTGGTGCATAATTTTATCAACCAGCGTGGTCTTACCGTGGTCAACGTGTGCAATAATGGCGATGTTTTTGATTTTCATAGCAATGCTCCTTTTTTTAAGAGGGTGCAAAAGTAGTGTTTCTAAGTGGATTAGAAATAAAAGTTGTGATTTTATTTTGGTTGGAAAATAACTATATGACATATAAAGTATGTATATTCACTTTAAATTTTACCATATGAAAACAAGACTAATAATTACACTATTAATATTTTGCACCATTTCAGTCTTTGCACAATTTGGAAATCAACAGATTGTTTCTATCGATGCTATTTATCCTACAGAAGTAATTTCGGCGGATTTAGATGGAGATGGAGACTATGATATTTTATATTCCTCTGCTGATGGGGTCTGGTGGCATGAAAATCTTGACGGTATGGGTTTATTTGGTAACAAGAATTTAATTTTACGAATGACAGAGGAAGACTCCCGTTCTGTATATGCTTCAGATATCGATGGGGATGGTGATCTAGATGTATTATCCACTTTTACAGATGTTTCACCTCAACAAAATCAAGAAGAACTGGTACTTTGGAATGAAAATTTAGACGGATTAGGCAATTTTGGGCCACAAAGGGTAATTACGTCATATTGTTATAGACCCACTGATGCGAAAACTGCGGATTTTGATGAGGATGGTGATTTAGACGTTTTATACACCACTTCATCTAACCTAATAGCGTGGTATGAAAATTTAGATGGATTGGGTAATTTTGGAACACAAGAACATATAATTTCATATCAGCTTTCATCGCCTATATCGAGTTACATTGCTGATTTTGATGGAGATGGTCATTTGGATATAGTTTCTCAGTCATATGATACAGGTAATATTGCTTGGTTTAAAAACATTGATGGTACAGGAACCTTTAGCAATGCCATCTTTATTCCTACAAATAATTCTGGTTTTTCCTTAGGCGAGTTAATTGGTGCCGATTTGGATGGGGACAATGATATTGATATTGTTTCAGTTACATCGGCGCATAATAGAATAGTTTGGTACGAAAACATGGATGGCAATGGAGATTTTAGCGATATGATAATAATTGCAGAAAATATTACCCACCCCCATGTTATTAATGCTTCAGATATAGATAATGATGGAGATTTGGATCTAATTTCTAATTCGTTTGTATATAGTGGAGCAACTTCAGAAATATTTTATTTACTAAATGAGAATGGTTTAGGCGATTTTGGTTCTCCTAACTTAATAACAAATGAAATTCAATATACAACAGGCCTAATTACTTGTGATATTAATATGGACGGGAAACTTGATTTAATAAGTTCTTCATTCTATGATTTTAAAATTGCTTGGTACAACAATAACACCTTGGGCATTTCAGAAAATGAAATTCCCAACTACAAGATTTATCCCAATCCCACAAATGGAATACTTTATATAGAATCTAAAGAATCTATCTCGCAAATTTCTGTTTATACTATTTTGGGGCAACTGATTGAAACAAATCAAAACACCAATCAAATAGATCTCTCCAAAGCAGAAGCTGGCGTTTATCTTTTAAAAATTGAAGACGAAAATGGCAATTCACAAACCCATAAAATTGTGAAGGAGTAATTATTAGAAATATCCACTAAATTTTCAAAGTTGAGCGAAAGAAGCTTTTAACTACCTTTGCTTTAAAAT
>PAZL01000046.1:0-2290 GCA_002715485.1 Aequorivita sp.
AAACCTTCAGCTAAATGTTGAAGGTTTTTTTAATTGAATTGTTTAGCAACAATTCAATTAATTACCTTTGGTTTTTCAGAAGTTTTAATAATGATTATAGAAACCGAAAGACTTGAATTAAGGGAATATACTTTAAGCGACGCCCCCTTTATTTATAAACTTATGAATAGCGAAGGCTGGCTTAAAAATATTGGGGATAGAAATATTAAAACCATTGAAGACGCCGAAGCTTATATGCAGAAGAATTATTTGAGCAGTTATGAAAAACATGGCTTCGGGCCCTATTTGGTTACCTTAAAGTTAGATGGCGCGCCAATTGGTTCGGCTGGTTTGTACAAGCGCGACAACTTAGAGCATCCAGATGTGGGTTTCGCTTTTTTAGCTGAATATGGGGGAAAAGGTTATGCTTTTGAAGCCTCAAGTGCTGTGATGCAATTTGCTTCAGAAAATTTAAAACTTCAAACCATTGTCGGTATTACTTTGCCACAAAACCTTTCTTCCATAAAACTCCTGAAAAAACTTGGCCTATCTGAAGTTGGAATATATACCTATGAAGATGGAGAGGAATTATTATTATTTTCAAATTAAAACAGCTATAAATTCTGCCATATGAAAAATTCAACTCACAAAATTAACGCATANNTAGTAATAGTATCGCTAGGAATGTTTTTAATGGCGTGCAATAACAAATCCACTNCAGAGAAAAATGAAGAAATGGTTGAAGTGAATGCTGCCGAAAAAGTGGATGTCTCAAATGAAAAAGAATTTACCCAAGTAATGCAAAAGCATTTAGAAGCCGTTACAAATCGAGATTTAAAATCATTAGGCGAGACAATGGCGCCAAACGGCCAAATGCAACTTATTCTTCCAAAAACAGAAATCATTGATGGCGTTGATGGTTTTATGGATTATCACAAAGAATGGTTTGCAGATTCTACTTGGACTTTTGAAACAAAAATTCTCAATTCAAAAATAGGACAGGATATGGGTATGGCGATAACTGAAATAGTTTACCGTGAACCAAACCGAAAACCAGAACCTTACTTCAACAGAATGATTGTAAGTTACGATTTGCAAAAGATAGATGGTAAATGGTATATTATTAAAGATCATGCAAGCTCCATCGAAAAATCAACAGACACTCAATAATATATATGAAAACTAAAAATGATTACAGAAAAAGACAAACAATATATTAAACGAGCCATCGAACTAGCCGAAAAAGGGATGGAATCCAATGCTGGTGGACCTTTTGGAGCAGTAGTTGTAAAAAATGGCGAAATAATAGCTGAAGGCTTTAATCAAGTAACATCAAGTAACGACCCTACGGCGCATGCTGAGGTTGTTGCAATTCGGAAAGCATGTGAAAAACTAAACGCTTTTCAGCTTGATGATTGTATAATCTACACTTCCTGCGAACCTTGCCCAATGTGTTTGGGCGCTATTTATTGGGCACGCCCACAGGCCGTTTACTATTCCTGTACAAAAGAAGATGCCGCAGCAATTGGCTTTGATGATCATTTCATCTATGATGAAATCGATAAAAATATTGAAAACCGAAGCATCAAGTTTATTAATCTGGATAGGGAAGAAGGTAGAAAAGTTTTTAAAAAATGGGAGGCGAAAGAAGGAAGGATTGATTATTAAGATATAAATGTTTTAAAATGAAAAAGTTGAATTATATCTTTATTCTTGGAGTTTTAGCGCTTGCTTTTTCTTGTGGCCAAAATAAAACAACCACTCCTGCAATTACTGGTCTTTGGAAACTGGAAAGCATGAAAGTGAGAGATACAGCAACAAATACCTGGAGCGATTATAGAGAGGGAATGGACGGTTATCTACTTTACGATGGAAATGGTCATGTAGCACTTCACTTATACGAAAAGGGATATGAAAAAGCAGGATTGGAATTCCCGAATTTCAACGATTCTATTCCTTTGGAGGCTTTAAAGCATATCACGAAATCTTACTATTATATGGGTAACTACAAAGTTTCTGAGGTAGATAGTATTGTTTCGCATTATAAACTTTCACATTCAAATCCNTCTGAGTTTGGATTGACTGCAGAGAGAAGATTTTACCTTAGTGGCGATACGTTAGTAATGCAACCTGTGGAGCGAAAAAACTCCAGANTGAAANTAAAATGGTTGAAAGCAAAATGATTGCTGTCAAAATTTGATAATAAAAAAACCCGTCNNATNTNGACGGGTTTTCGTTATTATATTATTTAAAANTTANTCTTCTGGAAATANCGTGGTNTCNTANGCNCCNGCNTCGGGCTTTGNACTTG
>PAZL01000046.1:2295-19742 GCA_002715485.1 Aequorivita sp.
GNANGTCTNNGNTTACCANTCAANTNNTCGNAAGGTNCACCGAANTTAGGATTNCCNATNTNTTCNGCNCCNGANNTTCCNNTTTCAATATTNAAATTGTTCNTTTCNGTATTTTGGAAAACAGGATCTANGTTAAATTTTGTTGNGGTGTATAAAGCGCTGTTATTGAAATCATATAACGGATCGTTATCAAATTCCCCCGAAGGGTCTTCAAAACGCAGCAAACAGTTCTCAAAATTNAAATTAAAAGCNTNCTGNNTNANTTNGAAATAGNGAAANNTCNCGNCGNTCGTTACCGTAAATAATACAGTTTTTAAAGTCTGCTTTTATTAGATCTGCAACAAATATTTCTTCAGTGGTTTCCAGGCTGTTGTCCAANGAAACGGCTGGGAAGGAACGAAAACTGTTAGTCCAATAGTTGACAAAAGTACAATGCCTAAATTCATAGCTTCCACCCAATTGTATAGCCAATGAGGATTGGCCGCTGTTGTTGATTACCATATTTTCAGCATCTACAAACCCAGTTCGTGCAAGCAAACCAACATTGGTGGAATTATAAATTTGTACGTTTTTAAGTTCAGCTTCACAATTTTCAATCAATAAACCTACAGTGCTATTTTTTATCGTGGTAAAATTAAATTCATTGTTTACGCTTCCCTGTGTTAGCCAAATGGTAAGCCATTGACCAGGCACGTCTGCAAAGCCGGGTTCAAGTCGGTCGCCTTCAAAAATCACTTCGTTTTCCATCGCTTCCCTATCCAAGCTTTTTTCGCCCAAGGATTTCATGCTTCCATTTTCAGCTACAATTATTCCGCTTCCATTGTGAAAATGTACTCTGGCACCTGCTTCAACTGTGAGGGTTTTATTGCCTGGCACGGCGGCATAACCGTAAATTACATAAGGTTTTTCATTGGTAAATGTAAGTTCGTCATCTTCCAGAAAAAATCCTTTTACAAGGATATCCTCGCCATTTTCATCTTGCCCTAAGTTCAACGTTTCTGTAGTTCCGTCAGCATATTTTTCAGGGAAAAGAAAAACGGCATCCTTTACAAGAGTCACCAATTCAACTTTTTGTTCGTTACCACCGCTATCAAAAAGTAATTGGTCTGTATAGAGAAAATCCTTTGGATTCGTTGGCAGATTGTTAATATCGAAAGTGGTCTCAATAAAAATGAAGATACTGTCCTTAGCCAAAACCTGTACGTTCTCAAAAACCTTTCCGGGCATCCCATCAACATTCAACCTNTAGCTGGANGCTTCTCCCNGAGCCAACCGTAGTGTAGGAATATTTATATCCTCATCGCTACGGTTGTAAACTTTTAGATTATAGGTGCTAGAACCAATGTTTGAAAAAATGGTGTCTAGATAAACCGTATCTTTTGAAAATTCTAAACTTCCAGTGCTGGCAACGGTTTCAAAATCGTTGCGGCAGGAACTCCATAATACTAGGCAACACAAAATTGCCAAACCGTATAAATACCTCATTCAATTATAATTTTGGTAAAAATATAACTTTTTATGAAGCTAATTATTGTAATATAAAGAACTTTTCAAAAGCCAAATATAAATGGGCAGTCCTCTTAATTCTGCTAAAATGTATTTAATAGCCACTACTCATTATTGCGTTTTGCTTTTCGTTTTTCTCTTTTTTCGGCAATCTTCAGTTTTCGAAATTTTAATGTGTTTTTATAAGCTTGTTTGGCTTTTTCCTTCCAAGCATCGTCTTTTTGGGGTTGGTAGTCTTCCCAAGAAATTCCACCTGCAATCACCACTTCACCTAAAATTTCACCATCGGGATCAAGATTAATATTTATGGTAGTTGAAACATTTGAAACCGTTATTTCTTTTGTTTCAAAGCCCACGTAGCTAAACACCAAAACATCTCCTGGTTTGGTTTCGATAGTATAATTACCGTCAAAATCTGTCTGTGTTCTTTTGGAAGTTCCCTTGATAATTACATTTGCTCCTGGAAGCGGCAAGGCTGTATCGTCAAAGACAGCTCCTTTTGTATAAAATGAAACTGATTGTGACTTTTCTTCTTTTTTCTGCACGGTAAAATTACCTAATACCGAAGTGCTAAGCGATGATTCTGAAATTAAATAAATATCATGCCGTTCTGATTTGTTTGACAATTGAATATGTTGCTCTATAAAACTCTCCTTTTGAAAAGTTAATTGTTCCCTATCTAAAGTTACGATGCGGTATTCTCCATTTTTATTGGTCCATTCTTTAGCTCCAGTTTCGTTGGAAAAAACTGCAACGTTTTTTAATGGGTTTCCATTTTCGTCTTTTATAGTTCCTGTAGTCACAATTTGAATTCTGTTTAAACTATTACTAAAACGACCAATTCCTAACGAAATCATTGGTTTTTTTAAAGATAAATTGTTTTCTGACTTTGGATTGTTTGATAAAAGGGTCAACGGAAGTAACATGGAAGCCGCCAAAGGAGCAAGACTTGGCCCACTTTTTCGCTCCAATTTCACTTCGCGGTTTAGTTGTGATTTTTTTACCCTACCGCAGGTATTTTTGTTTTCAGTAAGAATTTTAACCAATTCTTCATCCGTTTTTGAAGTAAGGTCGAAAACTTCTTTGGTGCAAACGCTGCAAAATTTTCCTTTTTGTGTTGCAGTCATTTTAGCCCAATCTTCATGGCAAGGCTCTGGAATTTTGATTACGATGGATTTTTTCATAATGTTGGTTTTTGTTGATTCAAAGGAACCAAACATAAAACCATAAAAAAACCGCTTTTGAGTAAAGCGGTCGTTTCAATGAGGGAAATGTTTATTTGAAATTTCTGATATTATTTCTCTAAAATCTCAATCTTAAAAAGTTTGTCCCAGTTTTTTCCGGTGATATAAAGAATGTTTGGTTCTCCTTTATATGCTATGCCATTGAGAACATCTAGCTTTGGGTGTTGCGTTACTTTGTCTTTTAAATCGGTAAGGTCGATAACCCCTTCCACGGCACCGTTTGAAGGGTCAATTATAGCGATGGAACCTTGCTGGTAAACGTTTGCGTATATTTTGCCATCAACCCATTCCAGTTCATTCACACTGCTAATTTTACTGGTATTTGTAAAAATCTCAATATAATCCTTTTCGGCAAGTGTGTTTGAGTTTAACGTCCAGATTCTGTCGGTACCATCACTTTTATAAATATTTTTCTTGGCATCGTGGCAAAGTCCCCAGCCTTCCTTGCTTTCACCATATACAAAGGTTCCGGTTTGCTCCATTGTTTTCAGATTATATATAAAACCAGTGTTTTCACGCCAAGTAAGTTGGTAAATTTTATTGTTTAGAATGGTGAGCCCTTCTCCAAAATATAGATCGGGAAGGCTTACCTTTTGAAGCACTTCTCCGGTTCTGTAATCAGTTTTTCGCAAAGATGACTCCTTATATTGGCCTGTGCTTTCATACAAAGTATCATTTTCAAACTCAAGTCCTTGGGTATAGGCGTTTATATCATGCGGATAGGTTTCAAGAATTTTATAAGTATAAAGCTTCGGTTTTATGGAAGAAAGTATGGTGACTTTCACAGAAGCCTCATATGTTTCGTCATCACTGTATATTTGGGCCCTTAAGATTTTCTCGCCCAATTTTTTGCCAGAGAGGGATAGGGTGTTATCTGTTATCGATACGCGATCTTTGTTTAAATAATAAACTGCTGAATCAATTTCAATATTCTTTTTATTTCTAAGGGAAATATTGAGCACATCTTGTGTGGTATAAGTTTTCCTAGGATTCTTAATTTCCAGAGAAAAAGCATCTTTTTTATCCTCAGTATTATCTCCGCAGCTGCCTATAAAAAGCACTAAAAGTGTAGCAATTAAAATGTTATGGATTTTCATTGTGAACTATTATTTTTTCGCAAGGTATTTATTAAAATTGAAATGTAAAAATACTTGCGAAAACCTCAAAAAGCCTTATCTTTGCAGCGGCAAGTCCTACACAACCAGCTCCTGTTGAATCCCCCAGGGCGGGAACGCAGCAAGGGTATACGGTCGTAGCGGTGTGATGTAGGTAGCTTGCCATTTTTTGTGCGCTAAACTTTCGTTGAAGCTCCAAAATTTTCTCTCTTTTCTTTTTTCTCTTTTCTTTTTTCTCGTCCTTTGCTTTTTAACAACCTTTTATGCCAAAAACAGTACTCATTACAGGCGGTTCTTCAGGAATTGGCAAAGCCATTGGCGAATACCTTACCGAAAAAGGCTACAAAGTTTTTGGAACAAGTAGAAATCCTGAAAAAATTACTGATTCTGTATTTACACTTCTAAAAATGGACGTCAATAATACTGACTCCATAGAAAATGCAATTGGCGAAGTATTACGCAAGGTTGAAAAAATAGATGTTGTAATTAATAATGCCGGTGTGGGTATTACCGGACCAATTGAGGAAACTCCCGAAAACGAAATTAAAAACGCATTCCAGACCAATTTTCACGGGCCCATAAATGTAATCAAAGCTGTTTTGCCGCAAATGCGGAAACAAGGCTTCGGACATATTCTCAATATTACTTCAATTGCAGGTTATATGGGTCTTCCATACCGCGGAATATATTCCGCCAGCAAGGCAGCTCTGGAAATTACCATTGAAGCAATGCGAATGGAAACGATGCAGTTTGGTGTAAAAATGACCAACATTGCTCCAGGCGATTTTGCCACAAACATTGCCGCAGGCCGTTACCATGCTCCGGTTTTGGATACATCCCCATATAAAAAAGATTACGGCAATACCCTCACAACAATGAACGAACACGTGGATAATGGGGGCAACCCGTTGGAAATGGCAAAAGCAGTCCATAAAATTATTGAAACTGAAAATCCGCGAATACATTATAAAGTAGGGTCTACATTGCAGAAATTCTCCATTGTACTGAAACGTATTCTGCCCGATAGGGTTTATGAACGAATGCTGCTAAAGCATTATGGATTGAAGTGATAATTACGTGGAGACTTTTTACAGATTTTGGCGTTTTTTTATTTTGGATATTTTTTCGTTTTTGCAAATCCGAATTGAATGAAGAGCAGTCAGAAAAAGATTTTGCTACGAATATTTTCGTTTCAATAGTTATTTTACTTACCTCCATTCAGCTAAAATTGAATTTGATATAGCTTTTCAATTTTGTCCGCATATTCAACCAATTCGAAATTTTCTTCCCTATTTTTGCAATAATTAATTTGAAAATGTTTTTATGAAATTCTTTATCGATACCGCAAACCTTGACCAAATAAAAGAAGCCCAAGACCTTGGCGTACTGGACGGCGTTACTACCAATCCTTCGTTGATGGCAAAGGAAGGCATTACGGGACGCAACAATATTTTGAAACATTATGTGGACATCTGTAATATTGTAGATGGCGATGTTTCCGCAGAGGTAATAGCAACCGATTTTGAGGGAATGGTAAAGGAAGGTGAGGAACTGGCAGAACTTCACAACCAAATTGTTGTGAAAGTACCGATGATTAAAGAAGGGGTAAAGGCAATTAAATATTTTACAGACCACGGTATCCGTACTAACTGTACGTTGGTGTTTTCAGCAGGACAGGCACTTTTGGCTGCTAAAGCGGGGGCAACCTATGTTTCTCCGTTTATTGGAAGATTGGACGACATTTCAACCGACGGCTTGGAGCTGATTGCAGACATCCGATTGATTTATGACAACTATGGTTTCGAGACCCAAATTCTCGCGGCTTCAGTTCGCCATACCATGCACGTTATAAACTGTGCTAAAATTGGTGCCGATGTTATGACCGGACCACTTTCTTCTATTGAAGGTCTATTAAAACATCCGTTGACAGATAGTGGTTTAAAACAATTTTTGGAAGATTACAAAAAAGGGAATTAATTTTTTTTGTAGATGCTCCGCCGTATAACTAGATTTGGACATTGGGCGTAAGTGAAAATATTATCTATTCAAAAATCCTAAAAGCAGTTCTTCAAAATTGGTGTTGAAAAGGTTTGTCTTTCCTTCAAGGATTACACCATCCTTATCAAGAATAATTGCACTGTTTTTATATTTTAGAAGAAGTTTTTTTTCAGCATCGCTCAAATTCTCTATCTGAAATTCCTGCAAGGGATTGTAGCCAGATTTAGAAATGGTTTGTCGCCATTTTTTAAAGTGGGTATCCGTGTTTATTCCTAAAAAGTCATACTCAGGGTACTTTGATTTCAGTTCGGCAGCACGGTTATGAATGTTTTTGTAATGTGCCGGAGATTGTCCTGACCAGAAATATATAACGGTAGGTGCTTTAATTATACTAATCAGATCTTTTACAACATTCTCCGTATTGACCAATGCCACATTGGGTACTGTGTTTCCGGGCGTAAGCTTCACTGTGGTCTCCAGCATTTTGGATACTTCGGCAACATGTTTTTTATTTGTATTCATTTTTGAGAATTCCTCAAAAAACTTTCTTTCTTCCTTGGCATCATTGGCATTTAGTAAATACCAAAGTGCATTATTTCGCAACAAGCTATTTTTAAGAGTGTCTGAAGTCACTAAACTATCAATCAATTGGATTTTTCGATAGTTAAAGTCGTACGAATTTCGATCTACCGCTGCCACATTATCATATTCAGAGTAAATAACATTTTCAAAATAGCGGTTCATAAAGCGATAATAAGGGTAGTAAAACCTAAGTTCATCCCGTTCAAAATCCACATCATTTCTATAATCAAAAAAGTGCTGGTCAAACTTTTCGGGATTACTTCGGTTGGCTGCGGTGTATTTTTCCTTTTTTATAAAATAATCGTAATTAATATTTGCCAAAGCTGCATTTTTAAAATCTTCGGCAACATCATTTCTATTTATAAAATCTTGATATTCCTGAAGTTTTAGTTGCTTCAGCGAATCTATTCTGTGCGTAAATTCTTCTGAAGAAAGTGTATACCAATTTGGTAAATTGTTGTTTTCAGTTTCATTTTTAAGATAGAGGTACATTAGCAGATTGTTCTGCTCGCCACCTCTGCCTGAATAGGCTAGAGATTCGTCAAAATCCATAGTATTAATGTGCATTAATAAACTATCGCCTGGCTCAATGTAGAAAACTTGCGTTTCACTATGCATAAAGTTATAGAGACCCGCTTTTATTTTATCGGTTTTGTATAAAAAGAAATTATTGGAATCGAGTTTTANCGTGTCCAAAACTTCGTTTCCACGCGAAAAAATNATGTAATCCAACGTTGNGTTAACTATTTGCCCNCTTATCCANGTAGTTTGTACGGCATCTTTTTCCGTGTNCTTACAGGATAGCAATATGGTTAANAATAAAAGAGGAAGTATTTTTTTAAACAATCGCACGCACTTAAGGATTAATAAACAAATGTAGCCGACCCTTATAATGCAATTTGTTAAATGGTAGTTAAAAGGTTTTTTAAAACGTTAATGTTTTCAGCGTTACACTTAATTGGCTACTTTTGCGCAAAATTTAAAAATTTATGCTTTCAGTTTCAAATCTTTCGGTGCAATTTGGTAAAAGAGTGTTGTTTGACGAAGTGAGCACACAGTTCACGAGTGGCAATATTTATGGTATTATAGGCGCCAATGGGGCCGGAAAATCCACTTTCTTGAAAATAATTTCAGGAAAGCAGGACCCCACTTCGGGTCATGTGCATTTAGAGAAGGGCAAACGTATGTCTGTTCTTGAACAAAACCACAATGCCTATGATGATTTTATGGTGCTTGAAACCGTTGTGCGTGGTAATAAGGAATTATTTTCCATAAAAACCCAAATAGATAAACTTTACGAGGATTATACGGATGAAAATGCCGAAAAAATTGGTGAGCTACAGGTTGCTTTTGAAGAAATGAACGGTTGGAACGCCGACAGTGACGCCGCCGCCATGCTTTCAAATCTTGGTATTGATGAAAGCTTGCATTATACAGCGATGAAGGATTTGGACGGAAAACAAAAAGTACGTGTGCTTTTGGCCCAAGCGCTCTTTGGAAACCCAGATGTGCTTATTATGGATGAGCCCACTAACGATTTGGATTATGAAACCATCAATTGGCTTGAAAACTTCCTTGCAAATTACGATAACTGCGTAATTGTTGTTTCCCACGACCGTCACTTTCTTGATGCAGTATGTACCCACATTAGTGATATTGATTTTGGAAAAATAAACCACTACAGTGGTAACTATACGTTTTGGTACGAGAGTAGCCAACTTGCGGCACGCCAACGCGCCCAGCAAAACAAAAAAGCTGAGGAAAAACGTAAGGAGTTGCAGGAATTTATTATGCGTTTCAGTGCAAACGTAGCGAAGAGCAAGCAGGCAACTTCACGTAAAAAAATGCTTGAAAAACTTAATGTAGAAGAAATAAAACCTTCAAGCCGCCGCTATCCGGCAATCATTTTTGAGCGTGAACGCGAAGCTGGCGACCAGATTTTAAATGTAGAAAACCTCTCTGCATCTATTGACGGCGAAGTGCTTTTCAAAAATGTGGATATTAATTTGGCAAAAGGTGATAAGGTAGTTATCTATTCACGCGACTCGCGTGCCGCGACTAGTTTTTACGAAATATTAAACGGGCATGCAAAGCCAGATTCTGGTTCTTTTCAATGGGGAATTACAACAAACCAAAGTTATTTGCCATTGGATAATGAAGAATTCTTCAAAAATAACCTTTCTCTTGTAGATTGGTTGCGTCAATATGCTAAAACAGAAGAGGAGCGCGAAGAGGTTTTTTTACGTGGATTTTTGGGTAAAATGCTTTTTAGTGGGGAAGAGGCTCTGAAGAAAAGCAACGTGCTTTCAGGGGGAGAAAAGGTACGCTGTATGCTAAGCCGTATGATGATGCAACGCGCTAATGTTCTGATGCTCGATGAACCTACAAATCATTTGGATTTGGAATCTATTACAGCTTTCAACAACTCGTTGAAAAATTTTAAGGGAACTATTTTGTTAACCACCCATGACCATGAATTTGCACAAACGGTGGGTAACCGAATTATAGAGCTTACACCCAATGGTGCTATAGATCGCTACATGACTTTTGATGAATATATGGGCGATAAAAAAATAAAAGAGCTGCGAGATAAAATGTATTCCGTAGAGGCTTAAAAAAATAGGCGGTCAAAATTATTGATCGCCTATTTCTTTCAAAAACTCATCAATCGTAGATTGTGCTTTTTCTATTTCGTCTTTTCGTATAAAGATCATAGTTTGATTTGCGATACTCATAGTGAAACCTGCACGTAAACTGCTGTCGTGATCGTTTCTTTCAATTGGGCTAATTCCTATTTCATTCAACCGAGCTACCAAACCTTTTGCAATAAGGGTTGGACCTGTATAAATTCGTTTTGTTTCGGACATAAATTTATTCTTCAATTTCCTTCAAGAAGGCATCCACTATTGGTTGTGCAATGGCAAGTTCATCCTTGCGGACAAATACACGAACTTGATCGTCAAATTTACTTCCCGAGCCAAACATGACCCCGCTTTGTTCATCGTCCCGCAGGATAGGGGTTATATTCACCTCTTCCAATCTTCCTACTAGGGCTTCGGCCATGATATCTGAGCCGGTATATATTCTTACTGTTTCTTCTGTATTGTCTGACATTTGTAAAGTATTAAGTTAGTTGGTTTATTTAAAGTAATTAAGCATTGTAATATTTACTTTTCCAAATGGCGCCGTTGAAATTTTTTCCTTTTGAAAAACCGTAAAAAATAACCATTCCGCCCACACCCTTAAAAATGAACAGGAATAAAAATAGATATTCTGCAAATGTTGCGTTTGGGGTAAACCAATGCATTGGCATTAAAAGAGTGATAAATAGACTCAGCAAGGCTACAGTAAACACCAGATTCTCAAAATTTTTATACGGCCACATCAATAATTTTCTAAACGGATGCAGATCATTTCCCCATTTGTGTATCAAGTAAAAATAATCATTCCCCATTGGTGCGAATAGCAGCGGATCGTCTGCATTTTCAAGCTTAAGAAGTTTTGCGGGGGCAACAATCTTAAAGTCTTTCAAGGCAATGCCATGTTTGTTTTCAAGATTTCTAATTTCTGAAATTGCTTCTTCGGGAAAATCGCCCTTAAAAAAATGTGATCCCAAAAAGCGCAAGCGATAATTTATGCAAAGATTCTTAATGTCATCTATGTGAAAAATCTGCGAACTTTCCACCAAATCAAAATTAAAATGATTTTCAATTTCTACAGATTCTTTCTCCAAAGTTGCTTGTATTGCTTTGCGCTGCTTTTCATTTTCGGAAAAAATTCGGTAAACTTCATCCATAACAAACTGCTCGTCAATTCTTTTTGAACGATATTTCAACAGCTGTTTTTCAATATTGGTCCGAGAAAACATAAGATGCAATTTTTTAGAAAAATAAATGTACACAGTACATTTGTGCAAAACAAGAATTTAACAAAGTTTGAGCGAAATTTTAAATGTTACAAACGCTTTTTCATTCATAGAAAATTTGGCTTCGTATTTGTTATATTTACAATCTGATTTTTTAGAAAATGTTTAGAATTGATTTAAAAATTTTTATAAATGATTTTTCGGGCATTTTGTTTTTCACTTTATTAAATTTCATACACCTATGAAAATCAAACATACATTTCTCTTAATTTTTACAATTTGTTTTACGGCAACCGTTTCCGCACAGAAATACAAGTCAACTAAGAATGCTGAGGTTACCAAAATGTTGGGAGATAGTGAGTTTACCTCAAGTAAAACGTTTTACGAAAATATTGAAGAAGCTCCAGATTTTATGATTTTGGCTAAAATCTTAAAAAATGAACCCCTGCGCAAAAAGTTGGAAAATCAAGAAATGGTTACAATTTTTGCAGTAGCGGATGAGTCGTTTTTAAATTTACCAAAGAAAAGCAGAGACTCAATTTTAGGAAATACCATTTTAGTGAACTCAATGATAAAGTATTTGGCCGTGCCTGGAAGGTTGGATAGCAATAGTATTAAAACGGCCGTGGAGAAAAATGGAGGCAAGGCATACTTGACGACCATTGAGGGGCACAAATTAGAAATAACTGAAAATGCTGGGGAATTAGTGTTGGTTGATGAACATAAAAATACCGCCAGAATAATTGCTCCAGACTATTACCATAAAAACGGTTTTTTTCATATTATAGATGGATTGATTTTTCCGCCCTCGGAAGAATAGTTTTTTAAAAGTTAAATAAACCTTAAAGTCTGGAAATTGCAAAACCGCAGTTTCCGGACTTTCGTTTATATGGACATAAACTTAAAACTAAAAAACACACTATTATGAAATCAAGACTTATTACAGCAGCATTATTTTCAATTGCCCTTGTGGCAGGAACTTCATCAATTTTTGCACAAAGTAAAATGATGAATGATGAGAAAACGGTAATGGTTGGTGGTGCCGCGATGTACCCCAGCAAAAACATTGTTGAAAACGCAGTCAACTCAAAAGATCACACAACGCTTGTAGCAGCCGTAAAAGCTGCAGATTTAGTGGAAACTCTACAAGGCGATGGTCCATTTACGGTTTTTGCGCCAACAAACGCAGCTTTTGAAAAACTACCGGAAGGCACCGTTGAAACATTATTGAAACCCGAGAACAAAAAAACATTACAAACCATTTTAACCTATCATGTTATCGCAGGAAAACATAGTGCCTCAGATATTATGAAAGACATAAAAAAAGGAAACGGTAAAGCTACTTATAAAACCGTGAGTGGTGGAACCTTAACGGCGATGATGAAAGGCAAAAATGTTGTACTGATGGATGAAAAAGGAGGAATGGCAACTGTTACTATTGCAGACGTTAACCAATCAAATGGAGTGATTCACGTAATTGACAGCGTTGTGTTACCCCAATAATTTTGTCCCAATTCCCCCAATTGTTTTAAATGAAAACAGCGACTTTTATAGTCGCTGTTTTTTATTTTATCGAAGGGTAGCGCCAAATTCGGTTTCAAATTTTTGTTGGAGTTTGCCCATTATTTTGTCAATCTGTTTATCGGTCAAGGTTTTTTCTTCGTCTTGAATGGTAAAACTAAGCGCATAGCTTTTTTTGCCATCGGGAAGATTTTTGCCTTTATAAACATCAAAAAGTGTAACAGCTTTTAGGAATTTCTTTTCGGTTTTAAAAGCCGCATTTTGTAGTTCTCCAAAGCGCACTGAATTATCAAGCAATAAAGCAAAATCGCGTTGTGCAGCTTGAAATTTGGCGATGGGCTTCAACTTGAAATTTTTTGTTGAAATTTGTTTCAACACGGCATCCCAATTAAAATCTGCGTAGAATACTTCGGCATCAATGCCAAATTCTTTTGTGATTTTTTTCTTCACAATCCCTAGCTCAACTAGGGTTTCTTTATTTCTTTTAAAAGTAATTCCTTCAGAAAAAATCTCATTTTCAACGGTTTCTTCAGTATGTCCTTGTAATCCTAAACGATCCATTAATGCGGAAACTGTTCCTTTTCCGAAAAAGAAATTACTCTTTGTTTCTGGTGTTGCCCAATTTCCTTCAGTTTTCAACCCAGTGATGAAAATGGAAAGATGTTTGGTTTCCGTTCTTCCACCAGGAAAATTGTGATAAGTTTTTCCGAATTCAAACAACTTTAAATCACTTTTCTTTCGGTTGCTGTTGTATTCAATAGCTTCCAAACCGGAAAATAACATGGATTGGCGAAGAACCGAAAGATCATTGCTTAAAGGATTGAGCATTGCAATATTATAATTTTCCTTAATGGTTTCACTCAATTTGCCATATTTTGGATTGGTGAGGGAGTTGTTGAGCATTTCGTTAAACCCAAGCCCGGTTAATTGTAACGCAATTTTGTTTTGAACATCATAATCTTCACCTGGTAAAATGGTGGAAATGGAGGCATTTAGTTTTTGAGTAAACTTTACATTGTTATAACCATAAACACGAAGTACTTCCTCGATTACATCAACATCTCGAGTAACGTCATTTCGATAGGCCGGAATGGTCATCCCAATCCCAGTTTCGGTTACATTGTTTACTTTCATTTCAAGTGAAGTAAGAATATCTTTGATAGTTTCTTTTGAAATTTCTTCACCAATCAATTTATTTGCCTTTCCAAAATTCAGAAACACCTGGTGGTCTTCAATTTTCTTTGGATAAATATCAACCAAATCACTAGTTATCTGGCCTCCCGCGACTTTAATAATCAAAATGGCGGCATAGCGAAGCGCATAATCGGTGATGTTTGGGTCAATACCTCTTTCAAAACGGAAGGAAGCATCAGTACTCAAGTTGTGTCGCTTAGCAGTTTTGCGGATACTTACTGGATTAAAGTACGCACTCTCCAAGAAAATACTGGTTGTATTTTCTGTAACCCCGCTGTTAATTCCTCCAAAAACTCCAGCAATGCACATGGGTTTTTCAGCATCGCAAATCATTAAATCTTCTTCGTGCAATTCACGCTCAATACCGTCTAAAGTTGTGAATTTTGTTCCTGCAGCTAGTGTTTTTACATTTACAGTATTTCCAGTGATTTTTGAAGCATCAAAAGCATGCAATGGCTGACCCAGCTCGTGGAGTACATAGTTGGTAACGTCTACAATATTATTTATTGGGGTAAGTCCAATGGATTTTAATCTATTTTGAAGCCAAGCAGGGGAGGCCCCAACTTTTAAATTACTCAACGTAATACCACAATATCGAGGCGCCAATGCGTTGTCTTTTACATTTACGTCAATTTTCAGCGTTCGGTTATCTATCCTAAAACTACTTGTGGATGGTGTATTCAACTTTGCTGAAATACCTTTGTGAAGCAAGCCAGCCTTTAAGTCGCGGGCAACGCCCCAATGGCTCATTGCGTCAGCTCGGTTTGGGGTAAGGCCTATTTCAAAGACCTTATCGTTTTCAACCTCCAAAACTTTGGCCAAGGGGGTGCCGGGCTTTAGTTTGGAATCGAGAACCATAATGCCGTCGTGCGATTTTCCGATGCCCAATTCGTCTTCGGCACAAATCATCCCTTCACTTACTTCGCCACGTATTTTTCCTTTATTAATTTGCCAAGGTTTTCCTTCAGCATCGTAAAGTGTAGAGCCAACAGTTGCTACGGGTACTTTTTGACCTACGGCTACATTGGGCGCACCACAAACAATTTGTATCGGTTCGCCAGAGCCGATATCAACTTTTGTTACTTTCAATCTATCTGCATTGGTATGTTGGGTGCATTCTAACACGTGGCCAACCACAACACCTTCCAAACCGCCCTTTACGGAACAAAAATCTTCTATTCCTTCTACTTCAAGACCTAGGTCTGTCAATAATTCGCCAGTTTTTTCTGCGTCCCAAGGAAGGTTTATAAATTGTTTTAGCCAGTTGTATGAAATTGTCATAAATGTAAAATTCTAAACAGAGGGCAAAGATAGTATTTCCTTTAAAGTTGAAAGTTTAATGTTGAAAGTTTTAAGTTGAAATCGTTAACTTTTATGCAGAAGGTTTTAGTTGAAGAAAATAAATTATAACAAAAATAGTAGCCACCGCGGTTACTAAGAAAGTTACGCCCGCTCCAAAATATAGCCAAATCAATCCGGCCAACATACTGGCCAGCATAGTAGCAATACTCTGGAATGCAGTATAGGTGCCAATGGCCGTTGCGGTGTTTTCCTCTTTTGAAATATTTGTTATCCATGCTTTGGAAATTCCTTCGGTAGCTGCGGCATAAATTCCGTAGCCAAAGAAGAGCGCAATTATTACATATAGGTTTGTAGTAAAACCCATTCCGAAGTAAACCAAACTGAAGATAATCAATCCGAAAACGAACATTTTTTTTAAGCCTATTTTATCTGCAAAGCTTCCCAAGGGAAAAGCGGTGAGGGCATAAATTAAATTATAGAAAATATAGATACCGATCACCCAGGTATCATCCAGTCCTGCATCTTTCGCCTTTAGAAGAAGAAAAACATCGCTGCTGTTGAAAAGGGCAAAAAACAGAAGTCCAAGAACTACTTTTCGGTATTGTGCAGAACTTTGCTTCCAGTATTTTATGAAGGAGAAGAAATTTATTTTCTTTTGTTTAGAAGTAGTTTCTATTTTTTTGTCTTTCAAAAGAAATGAAGCAACAACTGCTAAAACCCCTGGGATGAAGGCGATGTAAAATAAATTGATATAATCTTCGGGATAGAAATAGAGATACACCAAAGCTAAAGCAGGGCCGAGGACGGCACCAAACGTATCCATGGAACGGTGGAAACCGAAGACCTTTCCTTTATTTGACTTTATTGTTTCTGCGGAAAGCATGGCGTCACGGGCTCCGGTACGGATTCCTTTTCCCAATCTATCTGTGGTTCTTGCAAAGAAAATCCACAGCGGATAAACGAAGAACGCCATCATTGGTTTTGAAATGGCGCTTAAAGAATAACCGAGCTGCACGAAGGGAGCACGCTTTGCCTTGCTGTCGCTCAATTGACCAAAATAACCTTTGCTCAATCCCGCGACGGCTTCTACCAAACCTTCCAAAACCCCAATTAAAATAATGGAAAATCCAATACTTTTTAAATAGATGGGCATGATTGGGTAAAGCATTTCGCTTGCCATGTCCGTAAACAGACTGACAAGGGAAAGGATCCAAACTGTGCGGGTGATGGTTTTCAATTAAAACGGTGGATTTAGTATTACAAGATACCGATAATCCCAATTAGTATAGCCGTAGTGGATACTTATTAGAAAATAAGCAAATAGCAATTCAATGAGGATTAGAGCAAAGAGTACTAATATTTGATAGTCTTTTTGAAGGGAGTTTATACTATTTTGCTGATACGATTTAAAAACTTTAAAAATCACATAGATTATTAAACATATTCCTAAACAATTGATTATATGACTGATTTGGGGACCGCTAAAAATTGACAAAGAAGCTGCCATCATGCTAAAGAAAAGCGCAAATAGGCACAGATATATTAGGGTGTATGAACTGCGGGATCGCATATTAATTTTTTATTTCTTCAAATTCCGAAAACGTTGCAAAAGTGTAGGGTGTGAGTAATGTGCAAACACATACAATGGATGCGGGGTGAGGTTGCTAAGGCTGTTTTTCGAGAGTTTTTTAAGGCCTGAAATTAAAGGAAGTACAGCGTATGTATGTTTGGCAAAATTGTCTGCTTGGTATTCAAACCTTCTGCTTAAATAATTCATCAACAAACTTGTGATGCCCGAAATGGGGCTATAAAGCACGCCGAAGGCTATCAATCCAATATGAAATGAGGGTTGCGAAACGTTTAGAGCTTCTGAAAGTAAAGGATTTCCTATAAACAGCGAAAGTAGCCAAAGGGTAAATCCTGTAGTGACAATAGCTGCGAAAAGGTTAAAAATGATGTGGTTCCGCTTGTAATGGCCTATCTCGTGGGCAAGGACGGCCACTATTTCTTCTTCGTTTAGATCTTTTATAAGTGTATCGTAAAGTGTTACTCGTTTTTCACTCCCAAAACCAGAAAAATAGGCATTGGCCTTTGTACTACGTTTGCTTCCATCGATTACAAAAATTTTATCTAGGGTGAATCCTACTTTGGACGCGTATATTTCTATTTGTGAACGAAGCGTCCCTTCATCCAAAGGGGTTTGTTTGTTGAAAAGCGGAACAATCAATCGTGCATAAAATAAATTCATAAAAACAGTAAATACCGTAATTATTCCCCAAGCGTAGAGCCAAAAGTTCTTGCCGGCACTTTGATAAAACCAGATGATGGCAGCCAAAAGAATTCCACCAATAATGGCTCCCATTATCCATCCTTTCAGTTTATCAAGGAAAAAAGTTTTATGTGTGGTTTTGTTAAAACCGTATTTTTCTTCAATAACAAAAGTGCTGTAATAGCTGAAGGGCGTGCTAAGGATATCGCTTGCAATCATAATAATTCCGAAGAAAACCAAGGCTATTATGATTTCATTGCTTGAAACGGCACGGGATAAATTATCTACATATGCACAACCGTCGAGATAGAAGAATAGGAGTGTAGCGATCAGCGAAATTGCTGATGTGAGTATTCCAAACTTATAGCGTTCCTTTTTGTACCGCTGTGATTTTTTGTATTCTTCTTCATCAAAAACATCCTGTAATTCTGAGGGAAGCGGATCGTTGAAATGTTTAGCGTTTAGATAATCGAGAATTTGGTCAATCACAAAGCTGATGACCAAGATTGCTATAATTATAAAGAAAAGAGTTTCCGGTTTCAAGTTTCTGGTTTCAAGTTACTACTGCAAACTGCGACTGCAACTGAATACTAAAATCCACGCTGGCGCTTTGCCTCAAATATAAGTATTCCCGCGGCTACGGAAACGTTCATGCTATCTATTTCACCTTGCATTGGTATGATTATGTTTTGGGTGCTGTTTTGTAACCATTCCCCAGAAAGACCCGTCGCTTCTGTACCCACGACAACTGCGGTGCTTTTTGTGAAATCGCAGCTATGATAGGGAACGGAAGCTTGCAATGCGGCGCAATATATATTAATATTATTTTCATTTAAAAATGAAATGACTTC
>PAZL01000047.1 GCA_002715485.1 Aequorivita sp.
ATTTCCTTACAATAAAAAATACATTAGCTTTGTGAAGATATAATGGGAATAAATGCAATATTGTATTTATCCACATGTTGGCAATAATATCAACAAAATGAAAAGACTTACTAAATTAATATATTGTGCTGTTTTATCCTTAATTCTTTTGTTAGGTTGTGAGAAAATAACCAATACATCTGTAGGAACAAATTATCTGGAAGATATTTCTGTTTCAGAAAATTCTAGATATGCCATATCGTGGTCTTGGACTCAAGGTACTAATTTATGTTCCAATTTTACTTGTGGTGTTTATGTTAGAGCTTACGATTCCTCTGGAAGTCCAATCTCTAATGATATTCAAGTTAGTCCAACAACAAATGGAAAATATGGAACTAACGCAGTTGGAATTGATAATACAGGAAATTTTGTTGTTGCTTATGAGGACTATGTTTACAATTCAAGTAATAACAACTTAAGTCATAAAATTTATATGCAACGCTATAATAATCTCGGCAACCCAATAGGGTCGAGAATATTTGTAGATTATGGAATTGACCCACAAATTTCAATGACATCAAATGGGCTATTTTTAATAAAGTATACATATTATACTTATCCGCCTGGACTTGATAATAAATTATATGTAAAAAGATACTCGATAACTGGAACACAAATAGGTTCAAGGATTCTGGTTCACAATGAACCCACTTATACCTCGCCTGTCGGAGCTTCTTTAACCACAAAATGTAATGGAGAATTTGCAGTTCTTTATTCAACAGGACAATCTGCATATATAAAACAATATTTTGCTAATGGAAGTCAAAAAGGAAGTCAAATACTTGTTAATTCAGGTCGTACTTTATTTTCGCATCAATCAATTATTTACAATTCAAGAGGAGAAATATGTATTGTCTATGGCAAGCCAACTGGAGGAAACTCAAATCCTTTTTTAAATAGTTATTTTCTCAAAAGATTTGAAGCAAATGGTAATATTATAGGAACAGAGAATCTGTGGGACAATACTATTGCTCAAAGACCGAGCATAAGCTCAAATGCTTGTGGAGACTATGTAATAACTTTCAAAAAGTTAGGTACTAACGACTCTATTGTTTTAAGACCATATTCATCAACAAATATCCCTGAACCAGAAATAAGAGTAAATACAACGTCAATAACAAATGCTAATGGCAGAGTAGACCCATTAGTTGGAATGTCATCTTTATCTGCAATTACTGCTTGGGATGATTGGAAAAACAATACAACTAATAGAAATATTTACCATAAAGAAAATTTCATCCCTAGTATTATGAATAGCAAAGTTACAGATACTATAAAAGTCTGTAGATACACTTGTAGAGATGGCTGTACTAATCGTTCCATTATTGGAAATCCTGCTATACCTGGATATACATATTTATGGTCACCATCAACTAATTTAGACAATGTCAATATAGCACAGCCTACAGTTTCACATCCTGGAAATACTGCATCATCACCAAACTTTACAATAACTTATACTTTACAAACACAACTCGCCAATTCCTCTTGTTGTTATAAAACTAAAGACGTTGTCGTAATTTTTGAAGAAGGATGTAAATAGACAGACTATTGAAATATTCTATAATCCGTGAAAAATACTATTGCCAACACCGTGTATATTTAATTGCTTGTCAAGTCTTTACTCGGAAAATGATATAGATTAACCTTTGGTTCGTTTTCTTTTACTAAATTAGTCCTAAACCAACGCAACTAAACATACACGAACACGTTGGCCCTAATTGCTAGAAATGAAACTGAATCAATATCAAAAAAAAATGTTTTTCTTTTAATTCTTTTGGCAGTTGTTATTTACGGAGTTTATCAAAATACTGCTGAACAATCTGAATTGGATAAGTATGGCGTAACTACAAAAGGGAAAGTTATTGAATTTGAATATGGACGGAAAACGACATATTTTCTTAGATATAAATTTACAGTTAGCGATAAGGAATATATTGGTCAAGCTAATACATCAATATTTAATTGTGATAATGGTGTAAAAGGATGCGTAGGTGAAACTTTTAACGTTATATACTCTAAGAGAAATCCAGAAATAAATGAAATTTATTTGGAGAAGTATAATACTTATAAAAAAATAGCCCCAAAAATAAATCCATAAGTTGAACGCAACTAGGCACAACACCGGCTATAGTTCATTGCTTCTGACTTTGCCTACGGCCAGTTCGCACTTCGTGCTCGTGTCCTCTCGGTAAGTCCTCGCAAATTTGTTATCTTCGGTTTTGCTTGCGCCAGTTCGCTGCGCTCGTGTCGGCGGAAAGGTCTTTTGGATAAAATGCCTTCCTCTCGCTACGCTTGTCGGAGGCAATAACGAAATCGAAGATTCAGCGAAGCTAAACCATAGCCAAACACGTTACCACCAATTAGAAAAAATGAATAAACTGACAAAAACTTCGCTTCTGATATTAATTGTATCACTTTTTACAAGCTGTGATTTTATTAACAACGCATTTACTTACAAAGACACAACTGAAGGATTTGTAGAAGCCCTAATAGATGAAGATTATGAAAAAGGTTTAACCTTTATGGCGACCGAACACGATGGGTTTAAAAATACAAATCTTGACACTTTAAAAGTAGGTTTAGCCAATTTAAGGCAGATAATTGTAAAAAATTTCGGGACCGAATTGGACTACAGGTTTATAACCGCAAATAAAACCTTGTCAACGGTAGAAGGAGAAAGCACAGCTCCAAATACAACGAAAGCTCAAATCGAATTTTCGAACGACAAGGAATTTGGAGTTTTCGAAATAATTTTTGACGACAATTCAAATAAGATATACAATATCCAAACTCTTGACATAAAAGAACCCATTCCGAATATGATGATATTTTGGCTTTTTGGAATATTTGCCATTTGTGTACCAATTTTCAACATTTGGATAATTAGGAAAATCAGAAAAAGTGGTTTAAAGAAAAAGTGGTTGAAATATATGGCTGTCATTTTCCTTAACGTGCCTGCAATAACTTATAATGCTGTTAATGGACTTTCATTTAGTTTATTAAGTTTTCAAATCTTATTGGGTATTAGCTTTAGTTATATGGGATATCTGAGTTCAGCTTGGGCCTTTGGAATACCATTAGGTGGTATATATTGGTTGTGGAAACTCAATAAGCCAAAAGTTAACACGGAACTAGTGGAAAATGAAACTGTAACAAAATAAAAAAAAGGTGGTAACACTGTATATGAAATCATAGCACATTACGGGATGCTACGCTTCATATACTAAACGTTGTATGCAATTTAAAAGAACAGAAAATATGAGAAACCTTCTACTAATATTGGCAATAGCATTCTTCTCCTCCGTTTACGGACAAGAATCGACCAACACATTGACGTATGCTAAAACAGAGATAATAGTTCCTGATGGGTGTTCGGCAAAATCGAAGTATGAAGTCATTGACTGCAATGGATTTTCTGCTCAATGGCTGTATTTAAAACAGGAAATGATAGACCAAGGTGTCGTCAAACAACTATTCACGCAATTTGAACAGCAGTTTCAATATTCCAAAAAATCCGATTTCAACTTTAAGTCACAAAATCAAGACTTTGAAGGATTTCAGTACAAGATGAAAAATGGAACCACGATAATTGTCGCACTTGGAAAAGTTGACGGTCAATGGCTAATTCTGAACCTCGGTTTTGAAAAAGCACCAAAAAAGAACAGTGATTTATCAAAATTTGAGAAGAACTTTATTGAATTAGAAAAATAAAAAAACTTCATAAAACATCATCGGGACATTTGCGCACCTCGCATGTAATTGCGGAGAAAAAGAGTCCAATTTGGCAAAGAGATGTTCAATTACATTGCCGGGAGTATCGTCCTGATGGGAAAGCGCAATACGTAGGTCTATTTCATTTTGTACAAACCAATTCCAGAATTATTTTATCATTATATTAGGGGTCAGCGTTCATCTAATTGTCTGCTTGGGCTATTTTATTGATCAGGCTCTTTTTTAAGGTGTCGAGCAGTTTGGATTGATTGGATTTTCGCATGCGAATCTCCAAAAAAGTTCTATAACAATCCCCTAGTTCAATATTAAACAGTTGTTCTATTTTCGTTGCCAATTCCTTAATTTCCACCCTTCCGTTATTGATTAAACCAGAAGCTTGAAATGCATAGATAAGTTCTACAAGATCTACCTTTTGGCCAGTCCAATTGAGTTGTGTGCCCATTGCAATTGCACTTTTATTATTTTTAAAGGTTACAGAGAAGTAGTCAATTAATTTGGTATGGGCATAAAATATTGCGGCTATTGAGTCTCTGTTGGTTGAAAACTGTGGGTCGCAGCAATATGCAAGGGTATGATGCGAGATTTCCACCGGGCGGGTTTTACGACAAAAATACTCCTTATCGCGGTCCACTCTCTGGGATAGCATATATTGATGGAATTCCCTATAATCTGAAAATACCTGTTCTAATGAGACAATAGTTGCGGTTACAAATTTATTTCTTTCTTTTTGGGAGTGTTTGGGACGCTGTATTTCCAGTTCCAATAATTTGCTGTAGAAAATAAGATTACCAAAAACCATGGGTTTAATTTCCTTAAAAAAATAACATTCATCAGCCACATTTCTAAAGCCTAACTTTAATACCATAGCACGTAGTTCCTGAAGTGCTTTATAACAGACCTGTAGATAATGCTGTATTTCAGCATAGGTATAGGGTTCATTATGTTCTCTCACCGCTAAAACATCCATAAGATTTTGCCGAATGTGTAGGTAGTCTTTCATTTTAGTCTGATTAAGAATTTGAATTGGTAGGATTTGGATAGTTAAATTTAGGAGGCTAAAACCACTAACTAAGAGCAAACTCCTTACATTAAGTAAGGAAAAACCTTACCCAAGGCCTTGGAATAAGCAGTACTATTCAGGAAATAATAATTCCAATTGTTCCAGCTTTTAACCATAACCGACTACCCAATTGAAACGCACTTACCGCAAGGGTGTAAGCCGTTGTTGACCGTAAGGGAAATGAAGCCTGCAGACAAACCTCCATGCTTAAGGGATTATATTCTACAATCGCCTCCACAGCTCATTTTTCTCGATATAGATTTAAAATTAATACAGGAAATAAATGAGTTACCTGATAGCTTACGCAACAAAATATTGTGGGTGGGCATAACCAATGAATATGAAGTAGGATTTAAGGCATTACAGCAAGGATTTTTTGATGTACTACTTCCCTTTGAGCCTGAAAAATTAGTATTCCTAATGGAAAGATTAATGCAAAAGTTATTGTCAAAGGAAAGGCCTATAACTATTTCCTGCCCAAAGGAAAGGCGTTATTTAAATACCCTTGCAATACTCTATATAAAGGCAGATAACAATTATGTAAACATTCAGTTAGGTGATGGGGAATGCTTTCCCGTATTCAATACGCTCTCCCATTTTCAAGAAGTCTTATTGTTTCCCTTTTTTCGAGTTCATAAAAGCTATATTGTTAATGCCCATCATATAAGCCGCATCCACTTTACCAAGAAATTTATTAAGCTAAAAGGTTGTGATCATTTTATTCCCTATTCAAGTACCTATACAGACCAATTGGAAGAAATCGATATTCTAAAGCGCTATACAAAAATCTAAGCTTACCCTAATAATTAAGGATTTTACCATTGAAACAGCAAGTTTCGCAAAGTAGTCAAGCCAAAATAAGTACAGTCTTCGTAACCCCCATTAAATTTATGATAAGGAAGTTGCTCTCCTGTCTGATTAACTATCAGGCTTTTCAAGGTGCACCATTGAATATACCCCATCAGGGTGATGGGAAGAACCTTTATTCAACACCTTAACTTATTTAATCATGAAATTCAAAATTGTATTCCTAACATTTATCTTGTTGGCTGGAACAATCGCATGTACCCCAACCAATATGGCCGATCAAGTGCAAAAAAACGACCGTTCTCCAATGAGTACGGGAGACGATTTGAGCCTTAGACCCGACCATGATAAAGATTGATAAACGTGCAGTTGAACGAAAAGTCTTTCCATAAAGGAAAGGCTTTTCTTACATTTGAGTAGCCTCAAGATGTACTGCAATGAAACTGTTTTATTATTTAAGAGCACTTTGCCTTGTAAAGGCGATTTTTCTGCTATTAATTGGGTGTAACAACAATATTGATACCCGCCCTTCTACGGATAAAACAATAGATTCCCTTGTCACCTTATACAAGGCAAATAGTACCAGTCCAAACTTATATATATTACAGGCTTTGGAGCAGGTTGAAAATTTAAATGATGATAGCCTAAAAATGATTTACTATACTGACATTGCATACTTATTGGCGCCTAGCAGGGATAGTTCCCTTTTCAAAAAAGCAAATGAGGCTGCCTTGTTACTTGCAAAGAGGTTTAAGGATAGTCTGGGTATTGGGGAGGTATATTGGCATTACGGTATTCACTACATGGAGCGGCAGCAATATGGGGAGAGTTATCAAAATTATAAAGAGGCATTGCAGTATTTTAGGAAGAAGGATCCGTATTATACTGCCAAGATGCTTTACAATATGGCCTTGATAAGAACCCATATAAAAGACTATACCGGGGGTGAAGTTTTGGTGTACAAATCAATAACCATTTTACTTCCCCAAAAGAAATACAAACAACTCTATTTATGCCATAATCTCTTTGGAGCCATCTATGAAAATTTACATGAATACGAACAGGCATTTTACCATTATGAGAGAGCCATGGAGTATTTGGATAGCTGGGGACAAAAAGGTGTATATCTCTTGGATATTCAAAATAATTTGGGAGTGCTATACCAGAAAATGGGAAGATATGATAAGGCAGTCGCGCTTTTTAATGACGCCTTAGCAAATAAAGACATATTAGCGAAGGATCCGGCACTATACGCTCGTATTATGGATAATAGAGCCTATAGCTATTTTTTAAAAGGCGATGGGGAACATATAGGAGTGGATTTTTATCACGCCTTACAAATTAGGGATAGTATAGACAACAAAGCTGGGATAGTAATGAGCCATATCCATTTGGCGGAATATTATTTGGAACATCAAGATAGCTTGCTAGCAGTACAGCACGCAAGGCAGGCCTTCCAGATGGGCAAGGTCCTAGAACTTAACCGCGATGCCCTAAATGCCTTACTTCTCTTGGCCAAGGTCGATAGCAGGAATAGGGAAACCTATCTAAGCCAGCATATTGCATTAAATGAAAACCTTAACCAGGAAGAACGAAGGGTACGGGACAAATTTACCCGGATAGCTTATGAAACGGAGACCTATATAGAAGAAAACAAACGACTGACGCGAGATAAAATAATTATTGTAGGTGGTGCTACTGCCGTGGTACTAATTTTACTGTTATTGATTGCAAACTATAATGTTCGTGCCAAAAATAAGGCTCTTGCCTTTGAAACAGAACAGCAAAAGGCAAATGAGAAAATATATCTGCTTACTTTGAAGCAACAGGAAAATCTGGCAAAGGGGCAGCTTCAGGAAAGGCGTAGAATTTCCGAAGATTTGCATGACAGTATTTTAGCCCGTTTGTTTGGAATAAGATTGAACTGGGCATTTTTAGATGTGGTAGGTCCCGGCAGTGCAATTGCCAAGCACCGGGAGTATTTACAGGAACTGCAGCAAATAGAAAAAGAGATACGGGATATATCGCACGATTTGCGAAACGAACTCTATTTAAGTCAGACCCAATACATCCAAAACCTAAGAAAGTTAGTTAAAAGATGGGAAACCCAGGGAAATTTCAAGGTAGTACTTGAAATTACGGAAGAAGGGATTTGGGAGCAAATAAACAGTTATCTGAAAACGAATATTTATAAGATATTGGAAGAGATGCTGCACAATATCGTGAAGCATGCCAGCGCCAAAAAAGTAAAATTGGTTCTTAAAGCAAACAACAGTTTTTTAAGCCTTTATATAGAAGACGATGGTATCGGATATAGCAAACGTTTTGCGGAGCCGGGCATTGGTATAAAAAATATAAAATCGCGTACCAAAAAAATGGGGGGCACATATATGATTGAGGGAATACCCTATAAAGGGACAAAGATCTATATAAGTGTACCCATAAAATATTGATTATGGAAGCAAAAGAATACAACACGCTTATTATAGACGATCATCCGTTGATAATAGAGGCATTTCGGAATGCACTCCTGCATATCGCAAAAACCACGGAGGAATTGGAGTTTTCTATTACGGAGGCTACCAGTTGCGATACGGCCCAACATATTATGGAAAGATACAATCCGCATAAAACCTTGGATTTGGTTTTTTTGGATATAAAATTACCCCCTTCCCCCACCCTAGGAATGCTTTCGGGAGAGGATTTGGGGCTGGAAATACGCGAAAAGCATCCGCAAGCCAAAATTGTAGTGGCCACTACCTTTAATGACAATTACAGAATACAGAATATTTTTAGGAATATCAATCCCGAGGGTTTTGTAATAAAAAGTGATATAGATACCGAAACCTTGGTAGCAGCTCTTATGGAGGTACTGCTGGACCCGCCCTATTACAGCAAAACGGTACTGCAGGCCATTCGGAAATATATAAGCCACGACTACTTGCTGGACAAATGGGACAGACATCTACTTTATGAGCTTTCGCAAGGTACAAAGATGAAAGAGCTACCAGATCTAATGCCCTTTTCATTGGGTGCACTGGAAAAACGCAAACGGCAGTTAAAAATAGTTTTTGATGTAGAAGATGGGGAAGACAAACAACTATTACAAAAAGCTAGAATGTATGGATTTATTTGAGGCTGTTGTGGGTTCTCGGTTGTCTGCTGTGAATACTGAATACTGAATAATGAATACTGAATACTGAATGCTGAATACTAAATACTGAATACTAAATACTGAATACTGAATACTGAATACTGAATACTGAAGTTTATAATCCCCGAAATGGAAATTATATTTCGTCTTACATCTTACGTCTTACGTCTTATGTCTTATGTCTTACGTCTTACGTCTTATGTCTTTCGTCCTTAGTTTATAAGCTAAGTGCCTAAGTCGTTAATAGCGAAAAGTAAAAAGGAGTCGGATGGGGTATAATTGAATTTGTAAATATGTGAATCCGCAAATGGTTGTTGGTTGTCTCTTGTATCTTGTATCTTGTCTCTTGTNTCTTGTCTCTTGTCTGTTATCGGTTGATGGTGAGTCGTGAAGCGTGAATAGTGAAAAGGAGNCGGATGGGGAATAATTGAATTTGTAAATATGTGAATCCGCAAATGGTTGTTGGTTGNCNCTTGTGNNNTTGTATNNNGTNTTTGCTAGTGGGAAGTTGGTAGTTGGTAATTGAAAGAGTTAGTATCTGTAAAAAAATGAGGGCAAGAATACTATAAAGATCTTGCCCTCACACATATTAACTAACAATTAATATATCAATTTAACATCCATTAAACCAATTTATCAATGCTTTATATACTTTTTATTACTGGTGCCTATTTCAGTTTCGATAGAAAGGAAATAGACGCCGGTATTTAAGTTTGTTATATTCAATTTCGTAGCTTGTGAATTCGGCTGGAATGATTCCATCAATCTTCCTTGAAGATCATAAATTCGAATATTCTTAATGATGGCAGCAGATTGAATATTCACCAATCCATCGGATGGATTAGGGAACAGTACAATGTTTGAACTGTCGTGCTCTTCTACGCCTAATATTCTGAATGAAGTTATTGCCTCATTGGTTTCTACCGGGAAATTATAATCGAAATAAATATTGGCCTGGGCTTCCACATTATCCGTGAAGGTCAATTCACTATCCGTTTTCATTTTTAGCAGTATATTCCCATGGCCCCCTGAGTCCAACTGGATATCTTGAAAATAAAACTGGGCTATATTATCTTGTACAATTATTTCAGCTGGATGGGAAATATTAAGTATTTCAAGACTTGAAGGATCAAAATCGTCAGGGTCTATTTCCATGGTTAGTACGACATTCTCGGCAGGAGCCGTCCCCGTGTTTTCAAAATTAATAACATAGTGAAGATAGTCTCCAATATAATCTGTAGGTACCTCTTCCCCTTGCAAGCAGATAATATTATTGGGATCGAAGGATCCAACAACAGTTTGGTTAAGTGTAAATGTATTATCGTCTGGCATTTCATCGCCCGCAATGGGATTTACCTGTGCGGCAAGTGTCAAAACATCACCAATATTTACGGGTGGCGTGTCCGTAGGTGCATTTACATCAAGAACGATTGATACGGTTACCGTTTCGTAGGGTTGCAGGTCCGTAAAATTAAAGGTCATCATGCCTGCTCCCTGTGTATCCGGTGTTGTACTGGAAGAAACAAAATCCATCTTGTCTTCGGGATAATTGAAGGTTACATCTCCAGAAACGGTTTGGTTTCCCTTATTCTTGTAGGTCAGCCAGTAGGTTGCCGCAAACCCCGGTCTTGCAGCTATAATAGGGGTAACTACAACTTCAAGGTCTTGGTGCACGCCTGTTGCCTCCACACAAAAATCCTGGGTCACGGTGCTGTTGTCAATTACGGGAATCGGCACGTCTGCCGAAGCGGGACTCACGCTAAAGTAACTTGGGTTTTCTAACGACGGTAGTAAGGTATAAAGACCTGTTTGTGCCACATACACATTATAAACCCCGGCAGAATTGCTATACGCTATGGCGTTGGTTGGTACGGAATTATAATTTATATTAAAACGGGCGTAGGAGATGGGACTATCGCCAGAATCGCAACCGTCGCCCTCATCATCAAATTTTGTTACCCCTGTAATAGTATTGATATCACCGCCCGGAGGGAAGGTACAGAAAGAATTTACAGGATAATCGGTTCCCGCGAATTGCTGTATTTCGGTAACCTGAAATTCGTCGGCACATACATATTGCAGACTGGGATTATTGGCAGATATCCAGTTTTCCAGCCAACTGCCGGAATCCATATTGGCACTTTCATCACTGCCATTTTTTAGAAAAACGGTTTCCAATTGGAAATTGCGTGTTATGTAAAGTGCTGTCAAATTATAATTTGTACTTAAATCCAGCGAAGTGATGGAGGTATCTTGTAATATCAGTTCTTCCAAAAGAATACAAGCAGATAGGTCAATTGACGTTAATGGACTTATAGCGGTATCCTGAAAAGATAAATGGGTTAAATTGACATTACTAGTAAGATCTAAGCTTAAAATATTGGGTCCAATAATATTTAATGTGTCCAAATTTACGAAAGCTTCAAGCCCTGTAAAATCTGTAATGTCAAAATCAACTATAGAAAGAGAAAGGGTGGCTAGGGCTTCCGTAACCTGAATTTCCCCATCACTATTTGTATCTACGCCATTATCTATAAGCTCAGCTTTAAATCTGGCATCGGGAATCGTTACTATTTGAGCACTGGCAAGACCAGAAGCTAATAAAAGGAGAAGTAGTATTTTTTTCATAATTGGTTATTTTATATAAAAGTAATCATGTCTTTTGGTAATTTCTTGGGCGAATGAGTATAGGTGGGGTTTCATTTAGAATTCGCTACATGGCTTTTAAAATATTTTGCAAGCGTTCCCTTTTTCGTTGTGAGATAGGCAAATGGCTGCCGTCTTCCATTACCAGATAGCCTCCGTCTTTTTTAATGTAAGACCTTAAATAATTAAGGTTGATTAAATGCGATTGATGGATGCGCTCAAAATTGTGCTGTGCCAAAAGCTCCTCGTATTCCTTTAAAGTTTTTGAAATCAAAATGGGTTTATGGTCCTTAATATAAAACTTGGTATAATTATCCTCACTTTCGCAACGAATAATGTCACTTATGTCAAATAGATGTATGCCGTCCTGAGTCGATAGCGCAATGCGTTTAAAATTATCTACGTTTTTCCGGATGTTCTCAAGTAATAAATCTATATGGGAATAGTCGTTTTTATTGATGAGCACCTTTTCAATTTTTTCAATCACTTTTTGCAGTTCTTCGGGATCTACAGGTTTTAGCAAAAAATCCAAGGCACTAAACCTAAAAGCCTTGATAGCGTATTGTTCATGGGCAGTAATAAATACTATATTGGAGTTTATGGCCTTGCTTTTTTCGGCTATTTTCTCCAAAATATCGAACCCGGTACCGTCGTTCAGCTGTATATCAAGAAAAACAACCTGTGGCTGTAATCGGTCTATTGTCTCCACTCCAGTCGCTACGCTATCTGCCTCACCAATAATTTTAATTTTTGGGGCAAAAAGGGCGAGAAGCTTTTTCATTCCCTCCCTTAAATTTTTATCGTCGTCAATCAATACTGCTTTAATCATAAATTCCTTGAAATCTTTTCAATTAATGGCCGCTATACTGTAAAGGCAATTTCAACACTATTTTTGTTCCGGTAACTGTATTGCCGTTTATTAGTTCCTCAATTGCTATACTGGCCTCCTTATTTGTAGCTTCAGAAATCATCTCCAATCTTTTTTTAATGATACCCAAGGCCATAGACTTATGCGCCAAAACCAAATTCTCCTTATTTTTAATAGATTGGTTTATCCCTACCCCATCATCCACAATAGTACAATGTAAGGATTTACCCGAAACCGAAAAAGCTATGGAAATATTACCTTTTTCCTTTTTTGGAATTACCCCGTGAATGATTGAATTTTCGATGAAGGGTTGAATCAATAAAGGCGGAATCGCTACATCGTCCTCTATGTTTGGGTCTTTGGAGATGTTGAAAGTAAATTTATCATTAAACCGAAGTTGCTCAAGCTCCAAATAATTTTGAAGGCTTTCAATTTCCTTATCGATTGGAATAAGCGACTCCTTTGAATATTCCAATGTCAAGCGCATCAGTTTTGAAAATTTTGACAGGTATTTAATGGCGCTATCCGTGCCGTTCTGAACTATAAAACTTGAGATAGAGCCCAAACAATTGAATACAAAATGGGGATTCATTTGTAGGTGTAAAGCCTTTTGCTCATACTCTGCCAATTCCTTTTGAAGAGTAAGGGTTTTTTTAAGTTGTTGGCGGTTGTATATCAAAAAGCCGATGCCGAAAAGCAAAAGTACAATTAGGGAACCAAAGAGTAGTTTTAAAGTATTGCTTTTTGCCTCTTCCTTTATCAAGAGCTCGCGTTTTTGGTTTTCTTCCTTTTGGAGGAGCTCTTTTTTCTCAAACTCATAGTTCATGGCAGCTTCCACTGCCTTTTGAATGTTGTTTTTTTTATAGAGGCTGTCCTTCGCATTACTATACCTTTTAAAGTGAAACAAGGCTTGCTCGGTCTTTCCCAAATTGTTGTAGCTATCGCTCAAAAGGTTTTCCGCCGCTGCCCTCTGTTCCAATACGTCTGTTTCATCCGCTAAATTTAAGGCACTTGTTGCCGCTTGCAAGCCCTTTGTATGCTCCCTTTGTGCGTTGTAAAATTCAGCCAGTAAAAGATAGGTATCAGCTAATCCAAACTTATCGTGTATGGATTCAAAGGCACGTATGGCCTTTTGCCAATTTTCCAATGCCATTTGGGGGTAATTACGGGAATTGTAATACGCCCCTATGTTGTTATACCACTCCCCTAAAGCCCGAGTATTAGGGTGTAAATCCAAACTACTTTTGGCTGCAGTATAATACTGAAATGCCTCATCAAGCTTTCCCGCCTTGAAGTAAATATTTGCAATATTGGTTTGGGTAATTGCGGTGTTAGGTGCATTCAGCATTTTTTGGATTTCCAATGCCTTAAGGAAAAACTCCAATGCCTTTTGATTTTGGTCTTGGGATTTGTAAACAACCCCCATATTATTATATATTTTGGCTGCCTGACCCTTATCGTCCAGCATTTCGTAGGCTTTCGCTGCTTTTAAATAATATTGAAGAGCCTTGGCATAATTGCTCTGTTCTGAAAAGACAATACCCATACTACCATAGGTTCTGGCCAAGCCTTTTGCAATATCGGCAGAAGTTTGAGGGGATTTTGGAAGGTCTTCAAAGAGGGATTTCCCCCAGACAAAATGGTCCATTGCCTTTTGGTAATCGCCCAAAATAATATGGGCCGTACCTATATTCAGATAAGCGCGCCCCATTTCAATTTTCAGTTGTTCCTCTTTCGATAACTCCAAAGCCTTAATAGCGAATTCGAGCATCTTGTCGGGATCGCTGTATTTAAACTGTTCGGAAATTGCGTTATAAAGTTTTGCCCTTTGCAGACTGTTTTGGGTAGTATTCAGTTCATTTTGAAGACTATCAATTATTCTATCTTGGGCCAGAATACCTGTACTATTTAACAATAGTATAATTACAATAACCAATAATCGCATACTCGAATGTTTAAACAACGAAAGTATACGAAACTAAATAATTTCCTTTAGATGAATTAGCATACAGCAATTTTCACTTAGAATTTGATTGGGTTTAAGGTTTATTCGTTTTAAAATACCCTATTTATATAATTCTTCAATTACATCCAAAATTAGATAGAACATGAACCTTTCTGGAATGAAATATTTTTAAGAGAAAATTATTATTGGGTTGTCTGTTGTGGGTTGATGGTGAGTAGTGAGTATGTGAATCCGCAAATGGTTATTGGTTGTCTCTTGTCTCTTGTCTCTTGTATCTTGTATCTTGTCTCTTGTCTCTTGTCTCTTGTCTCTTGTCAAGTGGCGGTTTTCCATTATCGATTGTCCGTTGGCGCTTGGCGGTCAGTGTAGACTTTATGACTTGGGGGAGAAAACAAATATAATGTTAGAAAAAAACTAAAAGCCAACAAACAATGCGGAAACAAACTCTAGAACCCATTAATTAAATTTAAGGACAAATATATTTCCTAATCATATATGTGGTAATCGGCTTAAGGGTTTTACCAGTCTCTGGATGTAAACCATAACTAGTGAAATATTGAAGTATACCCTCCTTATTTTTACCATACCATATTTGAACCTCTCCATCCTTTCGAAAATATTGGGTACTACAATTAGCAATAATTCTTTTAAAGTTTTCAATGCGCTCTTCCTTATAAAATTTTAAAGTACCCTCATTCAATTTTTTGGAATCGAAGGGAACCTCAACATAATGGGTATCCTGCCACTCCATCCAACGTGGTCTATTAAAATAGAAGTAGCCTATTAGGCAACATGCAACAAACAATATGACGATTAAAATGACTTTATTTTGTTTTATAAAATTGACTAATGAATAAGACTTTTTTTTCTTCGATGCTTTTTTTTCTTCAATTTCTTCCCCTTTTGAATTCTTAACACTAAATTCCTGATAACTCTTATATTCTGCATATTCAGCTAAAGCATCTAATACTTCAATTTGTTTAATGGAAATCTCCTCACCTTTCTTCGCTCTAATATAACGGGTACGAAGACTTTTTTCACTGTATGGATATTTTTCCGAAATTATTTCAGAAAGTCTATCGCCACGAGCTTTTTGGGATGGCTCTACATTATATTGTTGCAATAATTCTGAATATACTTTTTTGTAAGCTTCAAGGAGTAATTTTCTATGCATCTATGCTGTTTTTCAATGAATTAAAACTACAAAATTGATTGGAAAATATGTGGAAAATCTTTTCCAAAACCTTTCCATCCACTTTCCAAGCTTTCCAAACCATTCTTTCTTCATTTGCTTCAGTATTGCAATGCCACCTTGGGTGTAACAGGGTTTACAAAACATTTCAATACTACTACTGGAGCTGCAGTGTAATGTAACTGGCCATTTTGAGAAGTAACCTTATGCATTACTTCTGCGCTCCACACTTCTCAAGCTTGAAAGGCTTAGCCTTTCCCTTATCGTGTTGCTGTAAAACAATCTGGGCAAGTATCTGGACGGCCACACTAGTATCAACTTTTAATCATAACAAAATGAAAAAAATAATTTTAGTTTTACTTACGGTTTTCCTCAATTTGGGTCTTTTTTCCTGTACCCCACAAGCAATTTCCGAGGAAGTAAAGAGTACACAAGCCTGTTGTGGCGATGATGGTCATATACCACCACCACCGCCACCGCCAGTTGGAGGAAATGGTGGTTGATAATTATCTGCCAATTTGTTAGTACTTTAGGGGAATGAAAAACAAAATATTTTCATTCCTCTTTTTTTGGATATCACTTAGCCTATTTTTCTATCCAATATCTTCCCTATGTCAAGTGAAATATGACAGCACATCCTACTATTATAAACTAATTCTTAATCCAAATTCCAGTGATGATCTTCCGAATGCGATTAATTTTTATAGGGGGAAAAAAGAAAAGGACAATATTAAAAACGATACTTTAAATCTTTTACACGACCTAAGAATGATTGCCCGTGCTGAATATAACATCGGAAATTTATATGAAAGTGAAGCGGCGGCAGTAGAAGCTCTTTCACTACTTGATAGTTACCATAAGAATGATACGCTAAAGGAGGAAAGAATAGGAATATTAAATCATTTAGGAATAATTTACAGGAGCACTAAAAATTATGAAAGAGCCATTGCTGTTTACGATAATCTTTTAGAACTACACCCAAGTACGAAAGATAGTATTACAATAATCAATAATAAGGGGAATATCTATAAGGATCAGCAAAAATACAGTGAGGCAATTTATCAATATAGCCGATTGCTAAAGGGTAATAAAAACATCAAGGATTCGCTGCAGTTGGCTCTCGTACTCGACAATCTCGGCTTTGTGCAATCGAAATTGGGGGATCCCGATGCGTTGCCCAATTTAAAAAAAGCATTTTCGCTTAGAAAAGCCCAAAATAACCTGGAAAGCATCTACTCCAGCTATAAAAATTTAGCCCTATATTATTTTGACCGTAATGACAAAA
>PAZL01000048.1 GCA_002715485.1 Aequorivita sp.
TTATACCGAAAACGATATTTAATGTTTTCAGAAAGCTCAATCCATATGTCTTTTTCTTGGGCATGGAAAAAACCCAATGTAACCTCAGCTTCTTCTACACTGTAAAACGGCTCGGCAGGTTTGTGTTTTGAATAGCCTTCTTCATTAGCTTTTTCAGCCTCTTCCTCATGAATTTTTGCGCTATCCAGTAATATTATTTTGGTAATGGCAAGTGTTGGTGCGGTTCCTATAATTTTTCCACGAAAACCCTGTTTTACCAATCGTGGCAAATAACCCGTATGATCTAAATGACCGTGTGTGAGCAGTACTACATTTATTTCTGAAACATCGATGGTTAAATATTCCCAGTTTTTTTCGCGCAGTTCTTTTAAGCCTTGGAACATTCCGCAATCAATTAAGATATTCTGTTCCGAAGTTTCAATCAAGAATTTGGAACCAGTTACGGTTCCCGCTGCGCCGAGAAAATGGATTTTTACTTTTTGCATATTCAGCTGTTTTTACATAAAAGTTCAATTTCCCCTAAAATCCGTTCTTTACGTTTTTCCGAAATGCCCAAATGATCTAAATAGAAATGATCATCTATCAATTGTTTGCAAAGTACAACGTCCCGACTTAACAGAAACTGTTTTTCTCGCTGAGTTAGCAAGGTGGAAACAGTAACAGGATATAACCCCAAGCGGTCTATGTGGTCCTTAATGCCGTTATCTTTAGGAAGATCCCAACTTAAAAGATGAAGTCCAACACAATTACCATATTTTATGGCATCTTCCGTAAAACGGGTATTGGTAACCACCCAACCTTCATTAGGTATTTCTCCATTGTTTCTATCGCCATAATAATTAAGGATATCGCGATAGCGTGAGTGTATGTACAATGGTACTTTTACATCGCAATTGCGACCCTCATCGCTATGGAATTTACATTCCGCTACTAGGCATTGACCATTTTTATGCGCTACCACATCTACTTCGTGTGTAACGCATTTACCTTGTAAAATCTGACCGGTCTTTACTTCATAACCACTGTAAAAAAGGATTGCCCCAACAAATTTTTCAAAAGGAAAACCTGTGGGGCCGAGCTCATAGATTGCTTTCTTCAACTTATATTTTGAAGCGTAGCCTTTTTTCTTTTTTTTGAGAAGCGAAAAGGCACGATTGTAGATTTCTTTAGTTGAAATACCTTGATAAAGCTCATCGCGGACGTTATTTGCAATTTCGCTAACCAATGCTTCATCCGCATCGCTTTTTCGCAGCGAAGCTTTTAATTTTTCAATAGAAAACTTTGCCTTTTGGCCAGAGTGTTTTATGATTTCGATATCCGAAAGGTTTTTTGCCATTTGCTCAATTTCTTAAATCGTGCATTGCCAAAAGAGGAACCGTAGTATGCTTCCCGAGTTCTTTAACCATCGGATTTGAAAATACACTTCCAAAGAAATTGTGTTTTTTATTTACTATGGCAATCATCTCACTCTGTCGGCTCTGAACAAAACAGCGCACACCGTCATTAATTTCAATATCATAGAGGGTATGATGGGTGAAACTGGCTGCTTCCAAAATTTTTTCCAGTAAAGCTTTATTTTCCAATTGCGCTTTTGAAAGATTTTTTACTTTTTGAATATGCAAAATCCGGATTGGGGAGTTGGTACAACGTGAAATTTCTACCAATGTAGCCAATTCCTTTTCTTTGTAATGGGTTCTAAAGCTTGTGGGGAATACAATTTCATTGGGGTCCTTGAACAAAACATTTGAAGGAATGGCAAGCACTGGGCAATTTCGTATTTTTTCCATCGCATTCACGGCATTGCTTCCCAAAATCACAGTTTTATTGTCCGTTTCACCTTGGGTCCCCATAATTACCAATTCTATGTCCTGCTTTTCCACAGTTTTCTTTAATACATCGAAAAAAGATCCAAATTCACTCATATAATGAAATGTGTGGTTGCCATTTTCCTCATAATAACCCATTTGCACCTTCAACTTTTCCATATCTTTTTCAGAAGCTTCCTGAACTTTCTTAAGATCTTTTTCCGTAGGCTCCGGACTCAATAGGTTCTCTTTTGAATAACCCGAAAGGTAATAGGTGTGCATTATAAAAAACTCCACATATTCCCTTTTATAGAGCTCCATGGCATATTTTAGTGCGTTCCAGGCGTTTTTTGAAAAATCTGTGGGTATTAATATTCGCTTTTTCATTTTTTGAAATTTTAGTTTTTAATAGGAATTACTAAAGTAGGTGTATGGGTGTGCTTCCCTACCCTACTAACTACTGGCTCCCGGAAGAGTTGCTTTAAAAAAGCGTGCTTGTGATAAACCAAGGCCAGTAAGTCCATTTTATTGCTATCAATGAAGTTGTGCAACGTTTTTGAAATATTTTCCTTTTTAGGGATGAAATGAAATTCTGTGTCATATTCGGTTAGATCATTTCGGTATTGTTCAAGATTTTGTTGTTGTTTGGCATCCAATTCATTTTTACTACCCACGTGCAGCATATGTATGTTTGAGTTATATTGTCGCACCAATCGAACGATTGGTCTCAATTTTGAAAGTTGATAAAAATCATTGTAATCTGTTGCGAAGGCTATGTTTGTGGGAACAACAAAATCAACTTCTCTAGGAACGATGAGCAGTGGACATCCCTCCAAAGATTTGGTTATTTTTACAGTGGTACTTCCTACCAGAACATCTTCGGCTCCCGTGCGACCCTTACTGCCCATTACCACAAGGTCTATCCCTTCCGTAGAAACCAGTTTATTAATTGTTTTTGACAAGGTTGCAGGGGTAGAAATGACTTCAAAAATATGGTTTACTTTAGAAGAATCTAGTTTTATTTTATGCACCAATTGCTTGCCATCTTCTTCTGATTGACGGTACAGTTTTTCAATTATATTCTCAGAACGGCCAATATCCACACGGCTTGTTAGCTTGCCTACTTCTTCACCAAAGGAATGGAGAATGGTTATTTGCAGCGCTTCATCACTAAAAAGTTTTGTAACATAAAACAAAGCCGCATATGCATTTTTTGAGAAATCGGTTGGAACAAGAATTTTTTTCATTTTCAATATTTTTAAAGTTTATCTCGGTAGATTTTGAAGTACTAAAAAAGGAATGTCTATTTTGAGCCCTATCTTTTCAATGGTAGACTGGTAGAGAATATTTTCCAAATAGGAATGGCGCGTATTTACCATAACCAGCATATCTATTGGGTTTTCAATAATGAAGGTATTGATTGCTTTGGTAACATTTGTTCCAGAAACTTGATGAAAATTGATTTGGTTATCACAGAAAGATGCTTCCAGAAATTTTTTGTTATCCTGCTGTCGCAGTGAGAGTGACGGAAATTTTGAAACGTAAAGGAAATCCATTTTCGAAACAAAACATTTTGCTATGCTGCTCACCAGTTTTAACTCACGCCGTTTGTACGGCAGTTGATAATCGGTTGGAAACAATAGATTCTTCGGATGCACATCTCCATAAACAGCCGGAATAGCGAGTACAGGGCATTTCACATATTTTATTACCTGAAGCGTATTGCTGCCGAAAGTTATTTTTTTATCGGCAGTTTCCCCCTTGGTGCCCATAACTACTGCATCTATATTTTCCTTTTCTACCCAATCATTTACCGAATCCACCAACAGACCAAATTCTGCAATGGTGTGTAAGTTATGTTTTGGGTTTGGGGAAAAACTGAGTATTTGTTTCCGCATTTCCTCTAAATTATCCTTTGCTTTTTGAAGTGCCTTTTCCCGTAAATCCTCAAAAACTGCATCGGCCAAGCGTGCCTTATCTTCATATACCGAATCTGAAAAAGCGTGAAGCAAGAAAATCTCGGAGCGTTCATATTTAAAAAGCTCGGCAGCATACTTAACAGCATTCATTGAGTTTTCGGAGAAATCGGTTGGGATGAGTATTTTTCGCATAGCATTCTTTTTAAAATAATTACGTAAAGATAACCATTAGCGTAGGTATAAAATATGATAAATATCAATCAACTATCTGATTTTTAAGGAATAATTATGAGCAGGCAAGCTATTTATTTCGTACTTTAAAACTTAAAAAGTCATGAAATGCCCCATAACAAATTATAAACTCACGGAAGATGAATAATTGGCCTTACTACTTCCAATTTACTAAATATTTTTACAGATGAATTTTCCCGCTATTACATATCTTGTTATTACAACCTTTATTTTGATAACAGTTGCTGTCTTTGCGGCTATGGATTTTCCGTTTAGTTGGATTTTTTATTTAACTGTTTTCGGNCAAGTTTTTTTAGTATACTCAGTCTTTAAGGTTTTAAAAGATGATTACACCACTACTAAAACTTTTGAAGATTTTTATGAGGATTATCCAATTGGGCGAGAAGAATAACTTAGTGTTCGGAGGTTCAAATTACTCATGGAGTACCAAAAAAGGAACATCGGCTGTATAACTAACAGATCTTACTGTAGGACGCAACAGCAACCGCTGAATTAAATTTAGGTTTTTTGCTACGATGGAAACAAGGCTAATCTCCCAAGTTTCTACAAAATCCTGAATGCCAGTTTCCAAGTCTTTGTTTTCAACAAAATGGAAACTGTGTTTTTTTTCCTTGAAAAAGTAATGCAAAAACCCTTTGTTGTCTGTTTGCGATGCCGTAAGATCGTTATTTTGCGCTTTTATGTGAAGCACTCGAAGTGGGGATTGATGCAAATCCAATGTCTCGGAAAGTGAAGAGATTACCTTATTGCGGTAAATGCAGTTATAATCTGTTAAAAAAGCAATATTCTTAATTCCATTAAACCTCGCATACTCTGGTATTACAAGAATGGGGCATTTTACTTTCGTAATAACATCGCAGGTGTTGCTTCCCAATTCACTTCTATTGGTTTTTGAAGTGCCTTTGGTGCCCATTAAAATATAGTTTATTTCCTTTTCTGCCACCTGTTTTCTTATGGCTTCCACCAAATTCATGTTTTCGTGTAGGGGAAAGAATTTATGAGCTTGGTTTTTGGAGCGGAGTTGGCATGTCTTAATTTCTTCCCTTAATAAAACGGAAGTACTTTGGATTGTTTGCATTTCAGATTCAAAATCTGTAAAACTGCCCTGCTCTTCTTCTTTATGATAGGAATTATGATGTGAAACATGAAGTACATAAAAATTTACAGCAAGGTCAGAAAAATATGCCTGCGCATACTTAATGGCATTGTGTGAATTTTCAGAAAAATCCGTCGGGATCAATACGTTCATCATAGTATCATAATCTTCCGACAAAATTATCTTTATGGGTCGGTACAGAAAATGATAAAAGTCAGCTTTTAGAAAAAATGACTTGAGTTATTAGGTTATATCCCGAAGACTATCCAAATCTACGATGCGAATATCTCGTCCTTCAATTTCAAGAATGCCATCTTTTTTGAAATCTGAAAGGGTTCTTATTAGACTTTCGGTAGCAATTCCGGCAGTGGTAGCAAGATCATTTCTGGAAATACGAAGGGGTGCATCCGGCTTTTTGTCCATAATTTCCACAAATTGAAGAATGGTATTGGCCGTCTTTTTTCGAACGGAGCTGTAAGCCATTTTAACCAATTGCTGCTTTATTTCAGAAAGATTATCGGTTAAAAGATTCATCAATTCCAGGGAAACCTCTTGGCTTTTTTTAAGAATATCCTTCACATAGGTCTTTGAAATTCCTACAACCTCCGTTTCTTCCACAGCTGTAGCAGTTTCATTATAGGGAATGTTATCCTCAAAAGAAGTAAAACCCAAGAAGTCATCAGCCTTGTAAAGACCTGTTATAAGCTCTTTTGCGTTGGCGTCCATGGTATGTGTTTTTACGACCCCTTTCAAGATTAAAAACATACTGTTGGAGTGGGCGCCTTTTTGGTAAACGGTTTCTCCCTTTTTATAACTGGAAATTTCGCCTTCATCACAAAAAAAGTTTTTCAACTGGTTCAAGTTCTGTGGGTTTTCATCGCCCTCATCAATATCTTCAACTTTATTGTTTTTACGCATTGCCAGAATACTGGCTTTTGCCAAACGGCTTTCTACAGCACTTATCAATTCTTCTTCGTCAAATGGTTTGGTAAGGTAATCATCGGCTCCCATATCCATGCCCCGGCGAATTTCCTTATGCTCCGTTTTTGCTGATAGAAAGATAAAAGGGATGTGTTTTGTTTTTTCTTCTGAAGCTACACTTTCAAGTACACCGTAACCGTCAATTTCTGGCATCATTATATCACAAACTATAATGCTTGGGTTTTCCTTTTTTGCCTTTTCAATACCAATTTTACCATTTGGCGCCGTAAAAACCTTATAGCCTGAAAGCTCTAAAAGTTCGGCGGTATTCTCTCTTAATGCTGTATCATCTTCAATAAGAAGTATTGTCTTCATCTAATTTGTATTGTTTTTTGTGGGAAAGGTAATTGTAAAAGTACTGCCTTTGCCCTCTTCACTCTCAAAGGTAATTGTACCATCCAGATTTTCCAAATGGCTTTTCACAATATTCAAACCAATGCCTGTGCCTTGGTCCAAAAGGGCGTTTTCTGCCCGAAAATATCTGTTAAAAACATATTTCTGTTCCTTTTCGGGAATACCCATCCCTTGATCTATAATTTTTATGCTCAAAGAATCTTTTTGTGGAATTACCACAACATCAATCACTGTATACTCAGCCGAATATTTTATGGCATTGTTTATAAGATTGGTAAGTGATAATTCAAGGATTTTTTCATCAAAATTTACTAAAATATCGTCAATATTTTGGGGATAATTTATACGCTGTCCGTCTTTCAAAAGCATATTTGCGTTATAAATTACTTCATTCACTACTTTACTCAGTGGGAAAACATCAAATTTATACGTGGCCTTACCAGACTCCAAACGTTCGATTGAAAGGAAGTCATTCAAAATATTGTTCAGGTATTTAACTTTATTTTGAATAGTCCTCAAATGCTTTTCGCGCTTTTCCTGATGCACTGTCTCGGTATATTTTCCCACAAGGGTAGCCGAAGTGAGAATTCCGCTTAATGGGGTTTTGAACTCATGGGAAACCAACGAGAGAAATTTCGTTTTTAATTCGTTGAGCTCTCTTTCTTTCCTAAGCGATTCCAGGATTTTATTTTCTGCTTTCTTGCGCTTTAAAACTTCCTCCTTAAGCTCTTTGATAGTTTGTTTAAGTTCTTTGGTTCGCGCTTCCACTTTTTGCTCCAAATACAGGTTGAGCTCTATAATTTCCTTCTCTTGTTTTTTACGAACGGAAATATCGGTTACCAGTGCCATTACATATTTACTGCCGTAAATTTCAAAAGGGTTCAAGCCCGCTTCTACCGGAAAGACGTTGCCGTCCTTACGCTGACCGTATAGATCACGCCCGTGGCCCATTTGGCGCGGGTCGCTCTTTTTTAAAAATTCACCCACCTGTTTGGGATGCGTGTTTTTGTATTCCCGCGGAATTAATATACTTAAATTCTCACCCAAAAGTTCATCAGGCGTATAGCCGAACATTCTGCTTGCGGCATCGTTTGAAGCTACAATTTCTTGCTTTTCATTAACGATAACAATGCCTTCCGAAATTGACTCGGACAAAATTTTAAAGATATTGTCCTTTTTCTCCTCAAAAACCTTCATCTCCCAAAAGTAATGATTTTAAAGAGTTTTTGGGAACTGATTTTTATCATAAAATTTGGTTTGAAAACTATTTAGTTTTACACCCTTAAGAATCATTAAATTAAAGAACATGGGAAGCGTTGATAAACCTCAACTCCTGTTTTATCAAAAAATGGGGGAACTTTTTTACGCCATTGCCGCGGCGGACAAAGTGGTGCGAAAGGCAGAGTATGATATTTTAAAAAACATTGTGGCGGAACAATGGAGAAATCTGGATGATTATGAGGATCCCTTCCATACAGATGCAGCATACCAAATAGAAGTTGTATTTGATTGGTTTGACTACGAGCAGCTTGATGCAAATGATTGTTTTGAGAGTTTTGCAGATTATAAAAAAGAAAATCCAAGGCTTTTTACCAAAGAACGAAAAGACCTGATTTGGAATACAGCAAACGCAATTGCCAGTTCTTTTGCAGGAAAGAACAAAAGTGAAGTGATTATGCTTTCAAAATTAAAAATGCTTTTGGAAAATTAGTGGACATAATTAAACTTTCGCTTTTTTCACTATCATTCTTTACCTATTTTTATGATTTAAAAACTCCCAGAACATGAAAGTTTTTCTTCCAATTTTATTTATTTTCACATTAATTGCCTGTAAAAACGATCCCAAAAAAGAGGAGGTTGATACTACTGCCCCTATCAATAATCAAAAAGAAATTGTTGATTCCCTAAAGGTTTCTGATAAAAATCTGGAAACCCAACAACAAACCCTTATTATAAAACGACAGGAGCTGCTCGAAAAAAAAGACGCAAAAGAAGAGCTTGAGAAACTGCTCATCTCAAAATCATTTTTAAAGGAAGGCGATTGGTACACCCTTGATTTTAAATACCCATATCTAAACGAAAAAATTAAACCACAGTTTGAAAATTTCAACGACTATATCAGTAAATTTTATTTGGATGCCAAAGGTGTAGAAAAACAAATCCTGGAAGAAAAGCGCCTCTGCGATTCGTTGGGAATTCCAAAGGAAAACGAATTGCGTATGGTGGACTATAAAATCTACAACTTAAACGATAGGCTTATCAGCGTTCTTTTTTACAAAGAAAACCATTACACAGGCGCGGCCCACGCAGCCTATACTTTTGATTGTTTGAATTTTGATCTGGAACGGGCTGTTTTTATGAACTACGAAGATTTTTTTAACAACGGTTCTGAGGAAGAATTGCGCGAAATCCTAAATACACTTTTAAAGGAGAAAATCAATTCCGGTGAAATGTATTACGATTGTTGGGCTATTTCTGCCGACGATTTCTTTGACGCAAAAAACAACTTTGTAATAAACGACGATGTGGTAGAGTTTTATTTTGACGACTGCGTAATATGCCCTTCGTATACGGGAACCTATTCCATTAAAATACCCTTGGAAATGCTAATGCCTGTTTTAAGAAAGTATAAAAGAAATCCTCTGCTCGGTTAAAACATTTTAAAATGAAAAGCAATTTTAAAGACATAATCAATTCCGAAACACCTGTATTGATTGACTTTTTTGCTGATTGGTGCGGCCCCTGCAAAATGCTGGCTCCCATTCTAAAACAAGTGAAGGACGAATTGGGCGATAGGGTAAAAATCGTAAAAATTGACGTTGACAAAAACCAACCATTGGCTGCGCAATTTCAGGTGCGTGGCGTGCCCACGATGATCCTCTTCAAAAACGGAAAACAACTTTGGCGGCAAAGCGGCGTATTGCAGAAAAACGATTTGGTTTCCATTATCAACCAGTTTAAAAATTGATGGAACTAAGCCAGTATATAGACCATACCCTATTAAAAGCTACCGCTACTCCAAATGACATTAAAAAGCTTTGTAAGGAAGCAAAAAAACATAATTTTTATGCGGTTTGTGTAAACAGTTGTTACGTTTCATTAGCTGCAGATGAATTAAAAAACAGCAATGTAAAAGTAGCTGCAGTAGTGGGTTTTCCATTGGGTGCAAGTAGCCTTCAAACCAAGGTTTGTGAAGCTGAGCAATGCATAAAAGACGGTGCCAATGAAATTGATATGGTGCTCAACATAGGTTTTTTAAAATCCGAATTGCAAAAACAACTTCAAGATGAAATTGCAGCCGTAAAGAATTCAATTGGCAGCCGAATCTTAAAAGTTATTCTCGAAACCTGTTATTTAAGCGATGATGAAATAATAAAGGCCTGCCAAATTTCAAAACAGGCCGGTGCAGATTATGTAAAAACCTCCACAGGTTTTGGAACAGGAGGCGCCGCGGAGCACGCAGTAAAAATAATGGTTGGAGAGGTAGGCGACACATTAAAAATAAAAGCCTCTGGTGGAATAAAGGATGCAGCTACCGTCAAGAAATATATAGCAATGGGCGTGAGTAGAATTGGAACTTCCTCGGGAATCGAAATTGTAACCGCCACCAAAAAGGACACAGATGAGCACACATATTGAAGCAAAACCCGGGGAAATAGCAGAATCGGTATTGCTGCCCGGCGACCCGATGCGCGCCAAATGGATTGCGGAAACTTTTCTTGAAAATGCCAAATGCTACAACGATGTACGCGGTATGTTTGGCTATACCGGAACTTTTAAGGGAAAACCAATATCAGTACAGGGAACGGGCATGGGCATTCCTTCGGCTTTGATATATTGCCACGAACTTATAAACGATTACGGCGTAAAAAATTTGATTCGCGTTGGGTCTGCGGGAAGCTATCAAAAGGACATCCATATTCGCGATATTGTGATTGCAATGGCAGCCTCTTCCACTTCAGGTATTAACAATACCCGCTTTGTAAACTGCGACTACTCGCCCACTGCCGATTTTGATTTGTTTATGAAAGCCGCACTTTATGCTAAGGAAAACAATATTCCTATAAAAGCAGGCAACGTACTTTCCAGCGATCAGTTTTACGAAGATGACTTTAACAACTATAAGAAGTGGGCAGATTTTGGGGTGCTCTGCGTAGAAATGGAAGCAGCGGGACTTTACACCATAGCGGCAAAATTCAATGTGAAAGCATTGGCAATTTTAACTATTTCTGACTCCTTGGTTACTGGCGAAAGTACAACTGCCGACGAACGGGAAGGCAGCTTTTCAAAAATGATTGAGATTGCGCTCAACACCGTTTTGTGAAATAAAAAAGCAGGAACCCATCTACGAAATTCCTGCTTTCATCGTTAATTGATGTCGATAGCAATTAACTAAACTTTAAAAGTCATTACCGGCAAGTCAGAGTGGTTTACCACATCCTCCCCTATGCTTCCTGAGAAGAAATGTGCCAAACCTTGACGGCCTTGCGTGGGCAATGCAATAATATCGGCATTGCTTACTTGGCTGTAGCCAAAAATTCCAGCTTCTACTGAATATTCATTGTACTGTACAACTTTATTTAAAGTTTCAAGTGGGTTTGCCTCTCCTGCACTTTTCAAAAAGCCGAGAATACGTTTTTCAATTTCGCGTGTACTTCGGAAATCGCCTGCAAGGTTTACATAAAGCATTTGCATCTCGATTCCCAAAGCATGGAACATTTTTTGGGCACGTTTGTAAGGACCAATTGAGTTTTCCAAAAAGTCGCAAGCAAATACCCCAAGTTCAGGGTTGAAATTTTCATGACGGTGCTTAATAACCAAAACAGGTATTTCGGAGGTACGCACCACCTTTTCGGTGTTACTTCCAACGAAAACTTCTTTTAAACCTGAACTTCCGTGGGATCCCATTACAATAAAATCTGCTCCAAAATCCTGAGCAACATCATTCAATTCACTAAAAATTTTATAATTGTGCACTGCATCGGTAACCTTAATTGCTTTTAAGTAATCTTTGTCAAGAAATTCGGCAAAACGCTTTTCTGCAAGTTTCATATAAAACATCGCCTCAAAAGCTTCCTTGCTTTCATCGCGCGTTAAAACTGCGTCGCTAAGACCCATCATATGAACCGCAACTATTTCGGCATTTTGTTTTTTTGCAATGTTAGCAGCTACTTCCAACGCATAATCTGAATGGTCGGAAAAATCTACGGGAACTAATATTTTTTTCATCTGTATTGGTTTTTAGTGGGTTGTGAATTTTGCCTTGCGTTTTTTAAGTTGTTTTTCAAGGTCAGAAATAGTTTCTTTTGCTGCCGCTTCAAAGGTGGCCTCTTTTGATGTTGCAAAAATTTTAGGTCCCGGAAGGCTAAGTTCCATCTCGCATATATTGCCTTTGCCGTAAACGTTGTTTTCCATCTTAAAGCTTACCTCGGCCCTAATAAGCCAATCATACTTTTCAGCAAGTTTTTGAAGTTTTTTTTCAACATATTCGTTCATTGCCTCGCTGGTGGGCATTTTCACATACTGAATGTTTATAGTCATGATACTCTGAATTTTTAATACATCTCAAATATATCCAGAATTTATGGGTTTTAAAATGACTAAAATCATATTGTTCCCATATTCATAAAAAATCCCGACCACAGATCTCTGCAGCGGGATTCTTATAAAAAGTTTTTTGGAAGAGAAACACTAAGCGCAACAGTCCTTCCCCTCGTCCTTTACGCCTAGTTTTTTAAGGATATTTTCCATCAAGCACCATTTTGTAAATGATGATTGCAACAGATTGACGCCCACAAAACCTGTAAACCACAACCAATTTATATTCACATACACAGCCAATAAAAGACTGATTAAAATAAATGTTCCGGCAATTGCCCTGATATATCTGTTAATCATACTATTAAAATTTAGAGTTATTATTCATTGTTTTTCTTCCCAAAACTCCTCCAAAGGAGGAGGAACGCAAATAATTACGCAGCTTTGGGGAGCTGGGAAGAGATTTATATACTCCGTTCTATAGGCACCACCACCGCATGAATCGGGTTGTTGGTTTCCAATGTTTCATTGAATTGAATCACTAAACTGAAAAAGGAATCAATCTTTTCATCTTCAGTAAAAGAGAAGAACATACTGCTGTCTGCCCCTCCTTTTTCCGATGGAAACCAACTGGAGTTCATCCTGAAAGATGATGCATTTTTATAGCCATCAATATCGGAACCACTATAGCTCTCAATATTCGCTTTTTTGAAAAGTTGCAGCACGTCTTTCTGAAATTCGTCCACAACGGTTACAATTAGTAGTTTCATTGGTTTATAGTTTATAGTTTTTTTTCTCAATACTAAATACTCACTACTCAATACTATTTATAGTTTTTTCTTTCAATCATATAATACACCAACGGCACCACCAACAAGGTCAACACCGTGGAAACTATGGTTCCGCCCATAAGCGAAATGGCAAGCCCTTGGAAAATTGGGTCGAACAGGATTACAAAAGCACCAATTACCACCGTTCCCGCAGTCAATAAAATTGGGGTCGTCCGTACGGCACCTGCTTCAATCACGGCCTGTTTTAATGGAATTCCCTCTGCGGTTCGCAGGTTTACAAAGTCAATCAACAGCACTGAATTCCGCACCATAATTCCCGCCAAAGCAATCATCCCGATAAAGGAAGTAGCCGTAAAGAACGCGCCCATTATCCAGTGGCCCAGCACAATTCCTATCAATGATAGCGGAATGGCAACCATCATTACCACGGGAGCCTTAAAGTTTTGGAACCAGCCCACGATCAAAATGTAAATGATGATGATTACACCCAAAAAGGCAATCCCCAAATCGCGGAATACCTCTAGGGTTATCTGCCATTCGCCGTCCCATTTCACGGTAAAGTCATCTTCGTGTTCGGGTTGCTGCAAATACAGTTCGTTCATTTTATAACCTGCCGGCAGTTCAATATTGTTAAGCTTATCTGTCATTCCCAAAATGGCGTAAACTGGACTTTCAAGTTCGCCCGCCATGTCTGCCAAGACATAAACCACCCGCTTTTGGTTTTTGCGGTATATGCTTTTTGCACGGGTGCTTTCCTGCACCGTTACCAAATCGCCCACCGAAACCATATTGCCTTGTTTTGAAGCAATCTTCAACTGCGAAATATCCTGGATGGTAGATTTTTCCTTTTCATCCAAAGCGAGTAATATTCCCACTTGATTGGAAGCGTTTTCGGCATATAGATTGGTTACCGGCCTATCTGAAAGTGCCATATTCATTGTGTAAACAATTTGTTGTGGTGCTATGCCGTAGCGCATTGCCTTTTCTTTATCAATGATGAATTCGTATTCTGTTTGGTCTGCTTCCACCATCCAATCCACATCTACCACATCTTGGGTTTCGTTCAATATATTTTCAACTTTTTTGGCAACTGCTATTTGTTGGTCATAATCAGGGCCATAGATTTCAGCTACGATTGTTGATAATACTGGAGGTCCTGGCGGCACTTCCACTACTTTCACATTTGCGCCAAATTTCTTCCCTATTTCCTGAATATGCGGCCGAAGTTGTTTTGCAATGTCGTGGCTTTGGTCGCTGCGATCTTCCTTTCCTACCAAATTCACCTGTATGTCGGCCATATTGCTACCGCCACGCAAATCGTAATGGCGAACGAGACCGTTAAAGGTTATCGGTGCAGAAGTGCCCACATAGTTTTGATAATTCACAACCAATGGCTGTGTGGAAAGGTATTGCCCGATTTCACGGGCAACTACTGCGGTGCGTTCCAAAGTGGTTCCTTCGGGCATATCGATCACTACCTGCATTTCGTTTTTATTGTCGAAAGGAAGCATTTTTACGGCAACCGATTTGGTAAAGAACATTGCCACAGAACCCAACAACAACAGCACTGTAATTCCCAAAAACAACCAGCGGGTCTTTTTGTTTTCTATTAAAGGTGTTTCAAATTTTGAATAAAGCCTATAGATGAAAGTATTTTCCAAAGGTTTTTCCTCTTCCGGGGCCTTTCCTTTTTTCTCTTTTTCACGAAGAAAAATATAACCTAAATATGGTGTGATTGTAAGTGCCACAAATAATGATAAAATCATTGCAATGGAAGCCCCAATCGGCATTGGCGACATATAGGGACCCATCAATCCTGATACGAATGCCATCGGCAAGACAGAAGCGATTACCGTAAAGGTTGCCAAAATGGTGGGATTCCCCACTTCGTTTATTGCGTAAATGGCAGCCTGCTTAAACGGCAGGCGTTTCATCTTAAAGTGGCGGTGCATATTTTCGGCTATGATGATGGAGTCGTCCACCACAATCCCCGTTACGAATACCAAGGCGAAAAGGGTAATCCTGTTTAACGTATAATCAAGTAAATAATAACTCAAAAGCGTCAAGGCAAACGTAATTGGCACCGAAAGGAATACCACTAAACCACCACGCCAGCCCATGGCGAGCATTACCACCAAAGTAACGGCAATGATGGCGCCTATAAGGTGCATCAATAGCTCTGAAACCTTATGGGAAGCTGTTTCTCCATAGTTTCTGGTAATTTCCACGTGCACGTCATCTGGAATTAAATTGCTTCGCAAGTGGTCCACCTTATCGATTATCACATCGGCAATTTGCATGGCATCGGCACCTTTTCTTTTTGCCACCGAAATGGTTACCGCAGGGTATTCCGAAGGAAAATTTGAAACATTTTCACTCGCGCCACCAAAGCCAAAGGAAACATATTGCCTTGGGATTTCGGGGCCGTCAAAAATAGCTGCCACTTGCTTCAGATAGATGGGCTGGTTTTGTTGTACCCCAACCACCAAGTTTTCAACATCGGTTGCGGATTTTAGAAAGTTGCCGGTGGTTACCAAAAACTCCGTATCGTTTTTATCAAAACTGCCCGAGCTCATTTGCTGGTTGTTTGCCTTTATCATTTCGGATACGCCCAAAAAGTCGAGACCACTGGCAGCCAGTTTGTCCTTATCCAAAACTACCCNCACCTGCCTATTTCGCCCTCCAATTTTTTGAGTGGCGGAAACTTGATTTACTTTTTCAATTTCCTGGGTGAGCTCGTCNGNAATNTGNTTCAGTTGAAAATCGTCGTAATTNTCACTCCAAAGCGTTATCCCCAGCATCGGNACATCGTCTATGGCACGGGGTTTTACAAGCGGCATGGTAACGCCCAGAGGCATTTGATCCATATGCTTGTTCATTTCGTTATACAATTTTACGAAGGAACGCTCTATATCTTCCCCCACATAAAACTGCACGATTACCATCGCCCCTTCTTTTGAAGACGTGGAATACACATACTCCACCCCGGGAATGTTGGAAACCAGTTTTTCCAAGGGTTTTACCACCCGAGATTCAACCTCTGTTGGCGAAGCTCCAGGATAGCCCACAAAAATGTCGGCCATGGCCACATCAATCTGGGGTTCTTCCTCCCGAGGTATCAAAAACGAACTGTAAACTCCAATGACCATAAATACGATCATCAACAGTACCGTAAGCTTTGAGCCTATAAATAACTTGGCAATTTTGCCTGCTAGTCCGTCCTTCATGGTTATTGTTTAATGGTTATTTTCGCTCCGTTAAAAAGTTTTCCTTCGGAAGAAATAATATAGTTTTCATCTGCTGCCAAACCTGAAAGTACTTCCACCTTATCGCCGAAAGTTCTTCCCAATCGCAACCAACGCAGTAAGGCGGTATTGCTTTGGCTCACGGTGTAAATCCCGGTTAATTGTCCGCGTTTTACCAAGGCTTCCTGCGGCACCAATACCATACCCACATCGGTTTTCTTTTCTATCGGGAATTGCACCGTGGCGTACATGCCCGAAAGAATGCTTGCATCGGTTTTATCCAAAACTACTTTTACCAAATATTGCCCACCCGTATTTTTGGCGGAAGTGCTTACTTCGGTAACCGTGCCGGGAAGTATTTTCTCTGAGGATTTTACAAGCACTTGTACTTCGGCTCCCGATTTTATTTTTGAAATTTCACTCTCGGGCACCGAAGCCGTTACTTCAAAGTTGCCCGGCCCTTCCACTGAAATAAGAGGAACACCCGGATTTGCCATATCGCCAGCTTCAATAAATTTATTTGTAACCACTCCGTTAAAGGGCGCACGAAGATTTACATAGGCAAATTGCGACTGCACTTCGTTCTTCATTTGCTTTGCCCCTTCCAGTCTGGCTTTTGCCATTTCGTAGCGGGCACGTTGGTCGTCGAGTTCCTTTTGGCTTGCGCTGTTTTCGGCAAACAGATTTTGAAAGCGCTTATAATCCTTTTCGGCATTATTGAAAGCAGCTTGGGCTTCGGTAATGCCGGCACTTGTCTGTGCTTGCTTTGCTGAAAGATCTGAATTGTTGATGCTTACCAGCAACTGGCCTTTTGTAACTTTTTCGCCTACATTCACGTGCACCTTATCCACAAAGCCCATCATTCGGGTACTTAGGTTGGCGCTGTTTGCAGCCTCTATTTTTCCGCTGGCGGTTAAAAATGGGGTGTTGTTTTCTGCAGCTGTTGAGCTTACCGTTACAGCTACCGCCGGAGTTTTATCGATGTTTTTTTCCTTGGAAGAATTGCCGCAGCTGGCTAGACTTAAAATTCCAAGTAGAAACAAACTTGTATATAGTGATTTCATAAGAATAGGTTTACTTGATTTAAATTGAAATACCTAAAAGGAGATTGCTTCGTACCTCGCAATGACAACCTTTAGGATGCTTACATATTAGTTTTTGGTTAGGAATTGCAGGTATGCTAAAGCATAGTTATGTTGAAAAACCGTGTTGAAATACTCCAACTGCTTTTGGGAGTATTGCGTTTCGGCCATTAAAAGATCTGTTGTTCTTTCCAGACCTTCCTTAAACCTATTGGTTCGAATTCTTAGTGCTTCCTTTGATTGTTCCAACGCCAATTCGGTTAGATTTAAATTGCTTCTTGCATCCTGATACATTCGTTTTGCCTTGTTCAGCTCCAATTGGCTTTCGGCTTTGTACTGTTCCAATTCCAGGTTTGCCTTATTGAATTCGGCTTTGCTTTTTTGGGTTTTTCCGAAGCGTTTGGAGCCCTCAAAAAGATTCCACGTTAAGGCTGCCCCAAAGAGATATCCGTTGGCATCTGCCTGAAAAATCTGGTCGTCGTAAAGTTCGTAGCTACCGAAAGCGTTCAACCTTGGAAGAAACGTCATTTTATCGGCTTTGTAATTTTGTCTGTATGCTTCCGCGGCAAATTCCATTGCTTGAATGTCTGCTCTGGAATTGGAAAGGGTTTCGGCAGCATTCAATTCCGAAGCAACCGTCAACGAATCCGTTGGTTTTAAAATACCGGAAACCTCTTCATTCATTAACACCGCAAGATATTCCGAAGCATTTATCACGTTACTCTTGGCGTATTGTAACTGGTTTTCAACTTCGGTAACACGCACTTGCACCGCCAAAACATCACTCTGCTGCAAATAGCCCTGCTTAAAACTGTTGTCTGCCAACCGAAGGTTTTCATTGGCGGCCTTTAAAGCGGTTTCCAAAACTTCTACACTTTTATAGGCAAGTTGGAGTTGCATATAGGCTTTTTCGGTTTCCAAAGAAAGGTAATCGCCAGTTCTAGCCAACTGCATCCGGGTAGCTTCCCACTTTGCCTTTGCGGCTTTTCTTTGGAAAATACCATCAACATTAATAAGGGGTTGCTGCACTTCAAGTTTTGTAGCGAACATATTTATCTGCGAAGGATCGTTTAGCTTGTTCGGGTCAAAATCGGCTTGGGTAACTATTTCCTGGTTCAGCTTAAAACCGAAGGCCATCAAAGGATTGGTAGTCGCCATGCCACTATGGGAGGCAGTTATGTTTGGAAGAAACACGGCATTCGTCTGATTGTAATCGCCTTTGGCGGCAAGCAGCTGCTGTTCGCCAATCTTCAGTTTATTGTTTTGTTGAACTACCTTTTCCAGCACCTCAGTCTTGGAAATGGGTATTGTTTGCTGCGCAAAAATTAAGGTGGGCAGCAAGGCAATGAGTGTAATTATATTCTTAAGCTTCATTTTTAAATTTAATTTGATGCAAACATACGTTAGAAAACAAAGTTGGTCAGTAACTAAAGTTACCAAAGAAGTTTTGAGTAGTGGGTTGTCTGTTGTCTGTTGGCGGTTTTGAGTAGTGATTGTTGAAAATTTTTAATTGAAAATTGGGCATTGATAATCATCCCCTCAATGCTGCCCTTTTTTAAAGAAAAGAGACTGCCTATCAAGACAGCCTCTTCACTAACCAATTAAATCTGCAATCATTAGGAACGAACCAACCACAAAACGTTCCTAAATACTTTTAATGACCTTTGTCAATTTTTTTTGGACATCCTTGGCTATACCTGCCAAAGCATCATTTTGTACCGCCATCATGGAAGCCGCCGGATCTACCGCCGAAACCTCAACAGTTCCCGCTTCGCGTTCCTGCACTATCACGTTGCATGGCAGCATCGTGCCAATTTTGTTTTCAGCTTGCAGCGCTTGATGCGCCATTTGTGGGTTACAGGCACCAAGAATGGTGTAGTTATAAAAATCGGCATCCAATTTCTTCTTTAAGGTGGCCTTTATATCTATTTCGGTCAACACCCCAAAGCCTTCTTCCTTTAAAGCTGCCGTTGTTTTCTCAATAGCCTCCTCAAAAGTTGTGTTTTTTAATGTTGTACTGATGTAATAACTCATGATTTTATGATTATTTAATTTTCTAGAACAATCCAGAACAAATGTAAGATTGCTATTTGAGATCTTCTGTAACAAAGATTACACAATGGAAATTTCCTCCTAATTTGCTGATTATGGAGTTTTGACGTAGGACTTTTAGACAAAGGACGTATGACTAAAAAGCCCGGCGCTAAACGCAATCATTTTTCACCAAACATCTATCCACTAACGAATATTAACTACCTGCTACCTATTGGCCGGGGTAATCATTATATGCGAACGATGCGTACCCGCATCCATCAACCACGGCATTCCGGGGGCTTGGGGTTTGGTAGGTAAGCCAGTGCTTTCCCCCGTCATATAGGGTTTGTAGATTACATATCGTATTTTGCTCTCCAGCAGTTCGCCGGTTTCTGCGCTATAATCCTTTTCCTCCCCTGCTAAAATATATACCATGGAAGGTTCAGCAGGCATTTTAAGGGTTCCGGCATCTATTTCCTGTTTTCGGGCTTCCTGCTTTTCCTCATTTGATTTTCCTTCAGCGGCCAACTGTCTCCCCCTTGCCATAAAAGGCTCCAATTCCACAGCGTAACAGGCTACGCTTATACCAATTTTGTTAGGGTCGTCTGCCAAGCAGATCATACCGTTTGTTCCTTCCCTTAAAGTAATAAGTTTTCCTTCTTCGTTATACCCTAAAACCATAGCACCCTCGCGGTACATTTCGGGCGCAGCCAAAACAGCGGTTTTTATCTGTATGTTTTTGGGTAAAATTTTTCCTTGCGAAAATGCTGAAAGGCTAAAAGCAAAAGCAAAAATGACGGATAAATTTTTCATGGTCGTGGTATTTAGAAAGTAAACGTTTAAGATACGAATATTTGGAGAATTATGGAAGATTCCAATCTTTGGGCATTGTAGGTGTTGGAGTCTTTAAACTGGATTAACTGTTGGAAGAGATGAAGACAATGAGTATTTATTTTAAGGCAGTACTAATAAAATCTTTTTTTAAAGTCTTGCCATAATCCCAAATTAAAAAACACTCATAACTGCTGATTGTAGGCTTACAAGCGTATTAGCTTTTAATTTTTTTTGTATTTTAGAATTGATAAATACAAACACTATGGACAGCGATTTTGATCCGGATTCCCTCGATGAATTTGAGGATGATGATTATGAATACATATCATTTTTCGAGAGTGTAAGGCAATTTATGGAGCCACACCTAAAGGAATTTCTGTCGTCATATTATGGGGAACGGATGGGGCAACTGGAATCTGGCACCTATATAGATCTAGAAAATGCCATTAAAGAGGGATTTTTTTGGGCTGATAACATTCCCGATCTGTTATACAACAACCGCAGCATTTCCGATGAGGCATTTGATGCCGCCCTAGACACCTATATTCCCACGGGCGAAACCTTTTCTTGGCCAAGGCCCAAGTATTGGTTTGATGGGGATTTTACTTATGATGAAGAGGATGAGGATACCTTTCTGGAGGATAGCGACCCCATAGACCTTACCGAAGATCAGCGTAGGGCAAAGCAAATTATTGAACATGTAGACAATATGCAGGAAGATGCAGCCAGTTTTGCCGACTTTGTAAAGAAAGGTTTTGATACCCTTTCGCCAAAAATGCAGCAATATTTGGAAAAAGTAGGGCCCATTGACCTCCATTATTTAACAGCGGAAGGTTTTGAAAAAGTACAGGAAAATATTTTTTTTGTAATTTCCGATTTGCTGGAGACGATGTATGGAATAGTGGAAAGTGATCTGGAAAGTAAAAGGTGATTTTTTTTTCTACTGCCTTGGTTGCTTAGGTAAAATAGCTACCCCTCTATTAATAAAGAGATATAAGTTGGAAATAAAACCGCTAAGGAAAAAATCATTAGCGGTTTTTTTGTAATAGTTGTCAAGACTTCTTTTTAATAAAAAGTTTGCGAACAAAATCCCAGTTTTGTTTATTTAAAAAATTTAGTAAGCTGCGCAGCAGAAGCGTTGTAAAAAAACTTATTACAGCTCCAATTATCGCTAAAATACAGGTAGTAATTAACTGTTGGGAACTTATATTGGGCAAGGTGGAAGCAATTATCCCTCCTGCCGTTCCGACAATAAGGGGTGGATCTTTAACCATTTTGTGAGGGATTATTATCAGTATCCACATCATCAGCATCTACGGTAGCCTGGCTAACAGCTGTAGCTACGGTACCCGCAACCACGATATAAGTAGCAGCAGACGCAATCCAATCTGGGAGGTCTATAGGAGCAGCGAGCAAGGTTCCCCCTGCCGTGGCAAGCCCAATACCGATATTGCGAATGGACTGAAAGAATTTAGGAGTTGGTTTTCTGCATCTGTTTAAGATATTCATAACGATTTGAATTAATATTAAGGATTACTTTTTCTTTCCTCTCCCTAGCCTGATGATATAGCGAAAGGAGTTTTTGCAATGCAAGTCTCGAATTGATACCAGTTCCTATTCCCGTTAGCAAATTGACCGGGGCAATACAGCCACCTAGTTCCGTGATAGCATTGTTTGCAGGATGGATGAGGATATAGCTTCTTTCTGGCACGTCTAAGATTTCCAAGTGATTGTTGAACTTGGTGGAGGTTCTTGACCTCAGTTCGTATCTGCCTTCCGGAATACAAGAAATGTTTGTTTTATTTTCCTTCCACGGAAGCTCGATGGTAAAACAGACAAAGTGTCCGTTTAAGGTGAGGGTACCATTGGTACCCCCACGCTTATACACCCTTGTTAGCACAAGTTCCATTTTCTTACACCGTGTCAACGTTTACCACATTCAAGGCATTGAAAGAACCATTCTTTAAGGAATAGTATTCGCCATTAACCTCTTGATAAAACTCAATTCCCATTACCATAATAACCGGAAGAGTAGAATTGGGATTTACTGAAGCGGTAAGGTTCGCAGCTGCTACAACAGAGTTGTCGTAGGGTAAAACTCCCATATCCATCTCGTTGTAGGAAAAAGTTTTGTTGGGAAAGTCCAACTCGGCAACGCCCATTGCCAACTTAAAGTGGGTGGTACCTGATGGAGCACCAATTTGCTCTGTGGCGGTAATGGCCTCGAGGGCAATGGTAGCATCCCCCGTAACCCGATCAAAACTTGGAATGAACTGGCCGAAGAAGGTAGTGCCCAGTTTTCCATTAATGTTAAAATCGAAATCCTCGAGCATGGCCAGGTTACCTTCCACAAGGCTGCGGTTGCCTCTTGAATTTACAGCATCAGTTTTAATGATTGCCAGTAAAAGGGTGGTAAGCCTACTCACCACACGGCGGTCCTTAGCTTTTTGCATCAGGGATCGCAGGGCAGTGCGGATTAATTTGCCACCCTGACCTGCCCTACCGAATTCGGAGTTATTCTCACGGGTACGTGCAAAAGCAGCACTGTGCTTGATTTTGTCGCTATCTACCCCACCCTTTGCACGGGCAAGGTGTCCGTCAGTGGTTTTGTAAAAGGAAATATCCTCGATAGTCCCTTTTAACTTGATAATTCCAGCTTGTTTAGCCATAATAAAAAGATTTAAAGTGAACTGCAAAGATGGGGTTGTGAAAAAGCCACTGTTCACAAGTTTAGTATATCTGGGGTATGATTTTTTTTAGTAATACGGCTAGGCAATAGCGGTGGGTGATTTGTAAACTATGTTTTTTTATTTTAAAACTTGGAATGAAGAAAGAATCAAAAAAAACCTAGTAAAATGTACATTTTCTGAAAAGCTGGAGAAAAACTGAGCATTAGATTTCGTAGTAAAGTAGCTTGATAAGTATTATAAATTAAGAAAATCACAAGGTATTTGACAGATAAAACTGCTTCAAATTTTCACATGATGTTCCCAAGTTAAAAACAGTAAGCTTTGTTGCAAAAGCTGTTTTACTAATAATTTAATGAATTTGCTAAGAGGATGTTATAGATAATCAGTTATGTATTTTTGGTTATTGCGAAATTGATTTTTGAGTTTTCTGCTCTTCAGAAAATCGGGGATCGGGGAGTCTTGGTACTTTTAAAAGCATTTCGGTGGTTATTGCAAAATAGCCCAAATCTTCGGTTACCGATCCTTTTATCCAATAGATTCCAATTCCATTTAACGGATATTTAGACATTATTTTAGGAAATTGAACGGTATCAAAACACCTTCCTTCCGTATCGAGAAATGTGGAGAACGCCATATAATCGCCTTTTGAGGTTTTGGTGGTTTTGGAAGTAACCAGTTTTCCAATAATTGTAATTTCTTTGTTTACAAAGTTTTTTAAATCTTTTGCTTTGGTATCGGGATAATTGCCTGGCTTAATAAAAATGAAATCATTGTGAAGCGTAAAGCCCAAGAGCTCCAAATTGTCATAGGCATCGATTATCTGTTCGCTTCTTAATCTTGGCAAACTATAGTTTACTCTTTTGGACTTAAACAATTGGGGTTGATGATCCAGGTTTTTGATTGCATGTTTATTGAGATGCGCAAACCACATAAGTTTTTGTTTATTTTCCTCAAAGCTTCTAAACGCTTTTATACGAATCAGCAGTAACAGTTGTTCCAAGCCAAGTTTACATCTATCCAAAAAGTCATTAAAGCTTTTAAAAAGACCGTAAAGTTGCCTTTCGTTCAATATTTTTTGAATTGTGCGGTAATCCAAATCCTTAACCATACCCAATCCTAAATAAACAGTCTTGCCCTTTATACAATTTCCGTGATCGCTATTGTTTATGCAGGGGTTTTCTACGCTGCCACCACATCTAAATATTTCATTGATATAGGTATCCAGGTTGTAAAAGCCACCACCATTGTTAAGGACAGCTGTCATAAATTCCAAGGGGAAGTATTTTTTAAGATAAAGGCTTTGATAGCTTTCCACTGCATAGGATGCGGAATGGCCTTTGGCGAAAGCATACCCCGCAAAGGCTTTAATTTGATCCCATACTTCGGCTATAACCTTTTCTGTATAGCCTTTCTCTTTACAGTTTTCAAAGAATTTTTTTTCAAGGGCATCAAATTGCTCCTTGCTCCTGCCCTTACCGCTCATTCCCCTTCTAAGTACATCGGCCTCGGCCAGACTTAGGCCTGCAAAGAAATGGGCTACTTTAAGTACATCTTCCTGATAGACCATTACCCCATAGGTATCGGGCATAATTTCCAAAAGCACCGGATGTGCCTCGGCCCTTTTTTCCGGGAATCTATGTCGTTCTATATAGGCATTTTTCATCCCTCCATTGGTAACACCGGGGCGGATTATGGAACTAGCCGCTACCAAACCCAAGTAGTCTTGAGTTTGAAGGCGGGTCATAAGGGTTCGCATTGCTGGNGATTCCACATAGAANACCCCCATACAGTCCCCTACTTTTAGAAGGTCGTTAATTTCTGGGTCATTCTTAAATGGGGTAGTGTCTTCAATATCCTTAATTTGNGCGTGGGGTTGATTTTCCCTGATCAACGCAATTGCGTCCTTGATTTTTGAAAGGCCGCGTTGGGCCAGAATATCAAATTTAAAAATACCCACAGCTTCCGCAATGTGCATATCAATTTGCAAGGTCTGGAAACCCTTGGGGGGCATAAAGGTGGCNCAATAGGCTTGCACCGGGTTTTTNAAAATAACGATACCCCCGGAATGGACACTGAGGTAATTTGGAAACCCATGGATAAGATTGGCATATTTTGTTACCAATTTGAAATAATGGTCATTTTTTTGATTTAGACTGTTTCCTTTTATGAAGGCATCAATTTCAGCTTTGGGGAGGCCAAACACTTTTGCCAGTTCGCGAATCACAGCGCGAAATTGAAAGGTAACATAGGTACCCATAAGGGCCGTATTCGGGAAACGTTCAAAAATATAACGGGTGACATCGTCCCTATCTTTCCAAGAAAAATCAATATCAAAGTCNGGGGGAGATGATCTGTAGAGGTTTATAAANCGTTCAAAATACAGATCCAATTCGATGGGGTCCACATTGGTAATTCCCAAGATATATGCTACCACGCTATTTGCCCCACTGCCCCGCCCTATATAGGGATAGTCATTTTTTACAGCGTATTGAACAATGTCGTAATTGATGAGAAAGTAAGAAACAAAATCCATTTGCCGGATTGCATGAAGTTCCTTTTCAATGCGTTCTTTTATATTGTTGGTTANTATTTTATAGCGGGATGTTATTTTTTGGTTTACCAAGGCAACTAAAAAATCATAATCCTCTTGGGTATTTTTTAGATAGGTGGTTTGGTTTTGATTCTNGCGTATGTCATCAAATTTAAAATCAATGTTACAGGAATTTAAGAGAGTTTTGGTGTTTGCTAAAATGTGCCCAAAACCTTCAAACAAACTTTCAAGATGTGATGCGGAATACATTTTATCCTTTATACTTCCCTGTTCAGATTCGGGCAATTTGCTCAACACTATATTGAGGTCTATACAGCGCAATAAACGATGCATNTTAATATGGGTCTGATTGNAAAAGGTTACTGGTTGGAGCAGTACNAATTTATCCCTATGTATTTTTAAGTGGGAGAATTTTAATTTATTAAGGTCTGCTATAGAAATGCCGATATGCCAATCTGGAGCAAATGTTTCGAGTTCATATTCAAGTACTTTTTCAAAAGGGATTACCGTTATAACGTTTGAAAAAGAAGGGGGGATTTCGGGGANGTCTTTTTTGGAGTGAAGAAAGTTTGATAAAAATTGATTTATTTCCAAAAACCCGATATTGTTTTTTGCCAAGCATACATAACATCTATTGTTACCGTTGCGAATATCGGCACCCACTATGGGTTTAATATTTTGCTTATTTGCTTCCCTTATAAATTCCAGACAGGCGGAGGTACTGTTAATATCAGTAAGTGCCAAAGATTCAANAGTATGTTTATTTGCCAATTCCAAGAGTTGCGGTACTGAAAGTACCCCGTAGCGCAAGGAGTAATATGTATGGCAATTGAGATACATTATTGATTTCTATGTGCCAATAAAATGGGAGGTTCACCATCAAAGGGATTNCGTCCAGAAATCACAGTTCGCACATCGAGCATGGATGCTTTCATAACACTGCCTGCCCCGAAACGGTTACGGATATGATCTAAGGATTTATAAAGGTTCAATGTTTTTTCGTTATCATCNAAGAGATTAATTTGGTAATGTCCACCGACCAGATGGGAGAATTTCACCCCTATTAATCTGACCAGTATTCTTCTTTCGTAAAGTTTATTAAAAAGTTCCATTACGACAGGAAGGAGAATATGGTCTGCACTTGTATATGGAATACGTATTTGTTTGTTGTAGGTCTGGAAGTCGGAATATCTAATCTTAACGGAAACACAGCCCGTCATTTTATTTCCAAGCCTGAGCTGGTAACACAGAGTATCTGCCATGGCTGTAAGGGTATCACGGAGTTTTTNGACATCAATAGTATCTAAGTTGAAGGTGCGTTCATTGGAGATTGATTTTCGTTCGCAATAAGGAATTACGGGTGTATTGTCTATACCATTGGCGCGNTTCCAGATGGTCTGTCCGTTCTTTCCCATAACGGAGGTAAGCATCTCCACGGGCATTTCCTGGATGAGTTTCACTCGGTCAATACCGAGATGGATTAAGGTTTGAGCAGCGGCTTTGCCAATCATNGGTATTTTTCGAATGGGCAATGGGGCCAGGAAAGCCTTTTCAAAGCCGTAATCAATTTTTAATTGATTGTTTGGCTTTGCCTCTCCCGTGGCAACTTTACTTACTATTTTGTTTTGTGAAAGACCGAAAGATATAGGTAGGCCCGATTCTTTGATTATGCGTTTTCTGAGTTCCGATGCAAANTTATAATTGCCAAAAAAGCGGTCCATTCCGGTAAGGTCCACATAGAATTCATCCACACTTGTTTTTTCAAAGAGCGGTACCGAATCACGGATNATATCGGTGATAAGATTTGAGTATTTCATATAGGTACCCGCATTGCCACGAATAACAATTGCTTGGGGACAAAGCTGTTTGGCCATTTTCATTGCCATTCCTGAGCGTACTCCGTATTTTCGGGTTTCATAACTACAGGCAGCAACCACTCCTCTACTACCCGTACCCCCTACCANTACAGGTTTTTTGAGCANTTCGCTATTTAGNAAACGCTCTACCGATANAAAAAAGGTATCCAAATCGAGATGGAGAATTGATTTTTTCATCAATACAAAACTATGGATTATTTCCAATAGTATGGAAATATTCCAATAGGAAATTTATAAAAAATATNAANCNTTNTAAAGAAGGATTNNCAGAGNCAGGAGNTAAATGANANGTATTGTAGAAAAATTTTATAAAAAAAACCTCCGTCATAAATGATGGAGGCCAANTCAAGGAGGCAATCGTATTACCTANTCTTCTTCTTGATTCCAATTATCCTCTNGTTTTCTAGTAGGATCTTGGTTTCTGTCATTTTGTGAAGGATTGTTTCCAGTAAATTGTNGATTTTGATCCTTGGCTGTTTGATTTCTTTCATTTTTCATAGCAATTCAATTTTANTGAAACTTTTTTTTAAAGGTAGGGGCAAAATCTTTATAATAAATATGCTATAACATTCCATTGGCATCCATTTTTAAAATATTTAACTTAGAAAGGTAATGAGGTTGTTACTATCTATTCTTCCAATTTCGTTAAAACAATTGTAAACCCTTTACGGAATAACAAAGGGTTTAATAATTTTAAAAGAAAAAATCGCACTATGGAAAAAGATACATCCAAGCCAAAAAAATTTCNTGCCCAGTCGCAATCGCAGCCTGGGGAGGAAAATAAGATGAAGCCACAACCTGAAATTATTCGAGACAATTATAAAGGCAGTGGTAAATTAAAAGGAAAAGTAGCATTTATCACCGGCGGAGACAGTGGGATTGGAAGAAGTGTAGCCGTTCACTTTGCCAGGGAGGGCGCTTCTGTGGCCATTGTATATCTAGAGGAAAACAAAGATGCCAAGGAAACCAAAAGGATGGTTGAAGAAGAAGGNAGCANATGTTTAATACTGGAAGGAGATTTAAAGGATGCTACGTTTTGCAAAAAGAGTATCGCTGAGTGTATAAAGCAATACGGGAAATTAAATATTTTAGTCAACAATGCGGCCGTACAATTTCCGAAGGACAAGCTGGAACAGATTTCAGAGCAACAATTAACGGAAACTTTTCAAACCAACATATTCGCATATTTTTATATAGCCAAGGCAGCGCTTCCCCATTTAAAGAAGGGGGACGTTATAATAAACACCAGTTCTGTAACTGCCTATAGAGGCAGTGATCATTTAATGGATTATTCCAGTACCAAGGGAGCTATTGTAAGTTTTACCCGCTCATTGTCCAGCAATCTTGCATCAAAGGGTATACGTGTAAACGGAGTAGCTCCAGGACCCATATGGACGCCCCTTATTCCCGCTACATTTGATGATGTGACTGATTTTGGACAAGATACCCCGATGGGAAGAGCAGGACAACCCAGTGAGGTGGGACCTGCCTATGTATTTCTAGCCAGTGAGGACAGCAGTTATATGACGGGACAATTTATTCATATTAACGGGGGAGAACTTATAGGAGCGTAATCTTTTTCATTTTTAAATAATTAACAACTGCCGTTAAACTACCTATAAAAACTTTCTTAGGACGTTTAACCTAGGTATCTTGGAACTATACTAACAAAAAAACTTTATTATTATGATTCGATGGATAATTATTTTTCTCGTTATTGCTATTATCGCTGCAATTTTTGGATTTGGAGGAATAGCAGAAGGGGCGACGGATATAGCCCAAATTATATTTTATATCTTCTTGGTTTTATTGGTGCTAGGGTTACTATCACGTCTATTTAGAANATAAAGCAACACATTATAATATATTAATTAAAAATACAACTATGAGAATTGAAGCATATTTATCGTATAGGGGTCAATGCCAGGAAGCCTTTAATTTTTACAAAGAAATTTTTGGNGGGGAAATCCAAAATATTGAAACTTACGAAGACAAGGAAATTGATATTCCAGAAAATTACAGGTCAAAATGGCAACATGCAGAATTAAGAGGTAAAAATTTCACCCTCCTTGGTTATGATGCTGCTCCAGACACCCCGTTAACCGATGGCACCAATATGCATTTAGGTGTAGATATGGATACNGANGGNAGTGCAAAGTTTGCTTTCACCGAATTGTCAAANGGNGGGCAAGTACACACCAATTTTCAAAAAACCTCTTGGGGTGCTTACTATGGAAGATGTACTGATAAATACGGAATAAATTGGATGGTCAATTTTAAGGATTAAATTTAATAGCCATATATAAATGCGTCTGAATAAATATTATTCAGGCGTTTTATTTTAATATTTAAATAGGTTCCGCTTCAAGATTTATGCTGTAGGGAAATTGAAATTCTTCTAGGCTCTCGCCAGTTAACCATCTATTTCTATCATTTTTTTTGAGAATAATCGGCATTCTTTTTTTGTTGTTATGAATTTCGGCCATAAGCTCATTGGCTTCGGTGGTAGCTATGGTGTAGGTTGTTAACGGCTCTCCATTTGCAGGGTTTATCCATTCGCTATAAAAACCGGCAAAACCGAATATTTCCTGGTCCGTAGGTTTGATAATATACTTTTGCTTTTCCTTTCCCTTAGCATCCAACCATTGCCATTCATAAAAGGAATCGGCAATAACAAGACAGCGGTTTTTTACGGAATTTCGAAAAGCTGGTTTTGAAGCTGCGGTTTCGATACGTGAATTCAGGGTCATTTTTTTTATGGAATCATCTTTTGCCCAAAAGGGTATCAATCCCCAATTAGC
>PAZL01000049.1 GCA_002715485.1 Aequorivita sp.
AATATTGAATACCAAGATTCTGAAATCAGAATTAAGAATGCGGGAGTAGCTCAGTTGGTAGAGCGTCAGCCTTCCAAGCTGAATGTCGCCGGTTCGAACCCGGTCTCCCGCTCTAGATGAGTTACAAGTTGTAAAGTTGCAAGTTACAGGTTGGAGAAGCCAGAAACTCGAAACCTGAAACCTGAAACCAAAAACGCCGGTGTAGCTCAGGGGTAGAGCGTTTCCTTGGTAAGGAAGAGGTCATGGGTTCAATTCCCATCATTGGCTCAAATTTAGAATACAATAGATCACTAATATATAACTAAGATTAAAATAAATACAAAATGGCAAAAGCAACTTTCGATCGTTCAAAACCACACTTAAATGTTGGTACAATTGGACACGTAGATCACGGTAAAACAACTTTAACAGCTGCAATTACTAAAGTAATGGCGGATGCTGGTTTCTCTGAAGCACGTTCATTCGATCAGATTGACAACGCACCAGAAGAAAAAGAAAGAGGTATAACAATTAACTCTTCACACGTAGAGTACCAAACAGCTAACCGTCACTATGCGCACGTTGACTGTCCTGGTCACGCGGATTACGTAAAAAACATGGTAACAGGTGCTGCCCAAATGGACGGTGCTATTCTAGTTGTTGCTGCTACAGACGGACCAATGCCGCAAACTCGCGAGCACATCCTTCTTGGTCGCCAAGTAGGTATTCCACGTATCGTTGTATTTATGAATAAAGTAGATATGGTTGATGATGAGGAATTATTAGAATTAGTTGAGATGGAAATTCGTGACCTTCTTAACTTCTACGAATATGATGGAGATAATGGGCCTGTTGTTCAAGGTTCAGCTCTTGGAGCTCTTAACGGAGAGCAAAAATGGGTTGATACTGTGTTGCAGTTGATGGAAGCTGTTGATAACTGGATTGAACTTCCAACGCGTGATGTTGATAAGCCTTTCCTTATGCCTATTGAAGATGTATTCTCTATTACAGGTCGTGGTACTGTTGCTACTGGTCGTATTGAAACTGGTATCGCAAAAACTGGAGACCCTGTAGAGATCATTGGTATGGGTGCTGAAAAATTAACTTCTACCATTACTGGTATTGAGATGTTCCGTCAAATTCTTGATAGAGGTGAGGCTGGAGATAATGCTGGTATCCTATTAAGAGGTATTGAAAAATCACAGATTTCTAGAGGTATGGTTATTACCAAGCCTGGATCTGTAACACCACACGCTAAATTTAAAGCTGAGGTTTATATCCTTAAGAAAGAAGAAGGTGGACGTCACACTCCATTCCATAACAACTACCGTCCACAGTTTTACGTACGTACAACTGACGTAACTGGAACAATTTCACTTCCTGATGGTGTTGAAATGGTTATGCCTGGTGATAACTTGACTATCCACGTTGAGTTGCTTCAGCCAATCGCAATGAATGTAGGTCTTCGTTTCGCTATCCGTGAGGGTGGACGTACAGTAGGTGCTGGTCAGGTAACTGAAATTTTAGACTAATTATATTATTATAAAAAGCACTGGGTGTCCCGAATTAACTTCGGGATACCTTGGCTTTTATAGCGGGTTTAGCATATTGGACTTTAAGTGATGCTAATCCACATAGACGGGTTTAGCTCAGTTGGTAGAGCACTGGTCTCCAAAACCAGGTGTCGGGAGTTCGAGCCTCTCAACCCGTGCAAAATAAAATTCTGAAATGTTTTTTAAGATGGAATACTTCAGAATAACCCGAATTTAATACGGTTGCAAAATGACAAACTATATTACAGAATCATACAAAGAACTTAAAAATCACGTTTCTTGGCCTACTTGGGCAGAAGCGCAGAAGTTAACTGTTATTGTTGCAGTATTTTCTGTTGTTTTAGCCTTAGCTGTTTGGGGAATAGATACAGTATTCCACTGGTTGGTGGATCAATATTTCATTTGGATCAAGTCGTAAGAAATGACCGAGACAACAAGTACAAAAAAGTGGTATGTGGTCCGTTCAGTTAGTGGACAGGAGAACAAGATCAAATCGTATATCGAAAATGAGATAAAGCGATTGGAGCTTGAGGATTATATTGATCAGGTGCTCGTGCCCACTGAAAAAGTAATACAGATACGTAACGGTAAAAAAGTAAACAAAGAACGAGTTTACTTTCCCGGTTATATAATGATACAAGCAAATCTGGGGGGAGAAATTCCACACATTATAAAATCAATAAACGGGGTAATCGGCTTTTTAGGCGAAACCAAAGGAGGAGATCCCGTGCCGCTTAGACAATCTGAAGTAAACAGAATGTTAGGTAAGGTTGATGAGCTTTCAGTAAAAGATGATAGCGTTAACATTCCTTACACAATTGGCGAAACCGTAAAAGTAATAGATGGGCCGTTTAATGGATTTAACGGAACCGTAGAAAAAATAAATGAAGAGAAACGCAAGCTTGAGGTAATGGTGAAAATTTTCGGAAGAAAAACGCCATTAGAGTTGAGCTATATGCAAGTAGAAAAAGTTTAATTGTTACGCTTAATAGGTTTTTCGGAGGCTTCCACTTTTGAAATACCACATTAAAAATTAGAAATGGCAAAAGAAATCAGTAAAGTAGTTAAGTTGCAAGTTCGTGGAGGTGCTGCCAATCCATCACCACCAGTTGGACCTGCTCTTGGTGCTGCCGGTGTTAACATCATGGAGTTCTGTAAGCAGTTTAATGCAAGAACTCAAGATAAGCAGGGAAAAGTATTGCCAGTAGCGATTACGGTTTATAAAGACAAGTCTTTTGACTTTGTAATTAAAACCCCACCCGCTGCCGTACAGATACTTGAAGCTGCTAAGGCAAAAAAAGGCTCCGGCGAACCACACGCAAAAAAAGTAGCCACCATTTCATGGGATCAAATTAAAACGATCGCGGAAGATAAAATGCCCGATCTTAATGCTTTTACCGTAGAGTCTGCTATGAAAATGGTAGCCGGTACTGCACGTTCCATGGGAATTAAAGTAAAAGGTGACGCACCTTTTTAATCTGAAAAAAGAATCTATAAAATGGCACGATTAACTAAAAAGCAAAAGGAAGCCGCTTCAAAAATAGAACCTAACAAGGCCTATTCAGTAGCTGAAGCTTCTGCTTTAATAAAAGAAATCACCAGCGTAAAGTTTGATGCTTCCGTTGACCTTGCGGTACGTCTTAACGTGGATCCACGTAAAGCAAACCAAATGGTTAGAGGCGTTGTTACCCTTCCGCACGGAACAGGTAAAGACGTTAAAGTATTAGCTTTGGTAACTCCAGATAAGGAGGCCGAGGCTAAGGAAGCAGGAGCAGACTACGTAGGTCTTGATGAGTACCTCGACAAAATTAAAGGAGGATGGACAGATGTTGACGTAATTGTAACTATGCCAAGTGTTATGGGTAAATTAGGTCCTTTAGGACGCGTATTAGGTCCTCGTGGCCTTATGCCAAACCCAAAGACTGGTACAGTAACAATGGACGTTGCTAAAGCTGTTTCTGATGTAAAAGCAGGTAAAATCGACTTTAAAGTTGACAAAACCGGTATCGTACACGCCGCAATCGGGAAAGCATCTTTTGATGCCGAAAAGATTGCAGGAAACGCAAGAGAATTATTAACAACCCTCGTTAAACTGAAGCCTCAGGCTGCAAAAGGTATTTATATCAAAAGTATCTTTATGTCAAGCACAATGAGCCCAGGTGTTGAAATTGACACTAAAAGGTTTACTGAGCAGTAAAAACTGGAAATTATGACAAGAGAAGAAAAATCACAAGTAATTGAAACGTTGACTGCGCAGTTGTCCGACAATGCCAATATATATTTGGCAGATATTTCAGGACTTGACGCAGGGAATACTTCCAACCTTCGCCGTGCTTGTTTCAAAGCAGGTGTACAGTTGGCAGTTGTTAAGAATACATTGCTTAAAAAAGCGATGGAGAGTTCTGATAAGGACTTTGGAGAACTAACAGGAATACTTAAAGGAAACACTTCCTTGATGATTTCTGAAACAGGAAATGCTCCTGCCAAGGTAATTAAAGAATTCAGAAAAAAATCTGATAAGCCTGTTCTTAAGGGAGCTTATATCCAAGAGTCAATTTATGTTGGCGACAATCAATTGGATAGTCTGGTTGAACTTAAATCTAAAGACGAACTTATTGGAGAAATTATCGGGTTGTTGCAATCGCCTGCTAAAAATGTTGTTTCAGCACTTAAATCTAGTGGTGGAAAGCTTGCAGGAATTGTTAAGACCTTATCCGAAAGAGAAGGATAAAATTTCATTAAGCACTATTTAATTTATATAAACACAATTATTTTTAAAAACGATAGAAATGGCAGATTTGAAAGATTTCGCAGAAAAATTGGTTAACCTAACAGTAAAAGAAGTTAATGAGTTAGCTACAATATTAAAAGACGANTANGGNATTGAGCCTGCTGCTGCNGCNGTTGCNGTTGCTGCTGGTGGTGNNGCCGCNGGTGGTGANGCCGNNGANGANNANTCNGAATTCGACAGTAATNNTNAAAGCNGCTGGTGCNTCTAAANTNGCNGTNGTAAANCTAGTNAANGAATTAACNGGTGCTGGTCTTAAAGANGCNAANGANNTNGTNGANAACGCTCCTTCTCCNATTAANGAAGGNGTTNCNAAAGACGAAGCTGAAGCNNTAAAAGCTCANTTAGAAGAAGCTGGAGCTGAGGTTGAGCTTAANTAAGCNCCTTACGNTCTCAAACCNTAAGGTTTAGGCTNTTCTGCTNCGGCNGNNNGNCCTAAACCATTTTGCGTATATAANGGTTAATNCNTTTTTNNANGTACNNANNNNATTNTNNTTTTAATTAAAATTCCNTCCATAGATGTCAGCAACGCAAACTGAAAGATTGAATTTTTCCTCTGTAAAAAATAAGCCGGACTATCCCGACTTTTTGGACATTCAGATTAAATCCTTTCAGGATTTTTTCCANTTGGAAACCAAATCAGAAGAAAGAGGCCAAGAAGGATTGTATAAAACCTTTTTGGAAAATTTCCCGATTACCGATACCCGCAACCAATTTGTTTTAGAGTTCTTAGACTATTTCGTAGATCCGCCAAGATATTCCATTCAGGAATGTATCGAGCGCGGTCTTACTTATAGCGTTCCTCTAAAGGCACGATTGAAACTGTACTGTACAGACGCCGAACACGAAGATTTTGAAACCATCGTGCAGGACGTTTATTTAGGTACAATCCCTTACATGACCCCAAGCGGAACTTTCTGCATCAATGGTGCAGAGCGTGTTGTTGTTTCACAGCTTCACCGTTCTCCAGGGGTATTCTTTGGCCAGTCCTTCCACGCAAATGGGACGAAACTTTACTCTGCCCGTGTAATTCCTTTTAAAGGTTCATGGATTGAGTTTGCCACAGATATCAACAGCGTAATGTACGCATATATTGACCGTAAGAAGAAGTTACCTGTAACTACTCTTTTCCGCGCCATTGGTTTTGAAAGGGATAAGGATATTCTTGAAATATTTGACCTAGCGGAAGAAGTGAAAGCTTCAAAANCCGGTCTTAAAAAATACATAGGCCGCAAACTGGCAGCACGTGTGCTAAAAACTTGGCACGAGGATTTCGTAGATGAAGATACTGGCGAGGTAGTTTCCATTGAGCGTAACGAGATTATTTTGGATCGTGATACTGTTCTTGAGAAAGAACATATTGATGAAATCATCGATTCCGGAACAAAAACAATCCTATTGCACAAGGAGGATAACCTTCAGGCAGATTACGCCATTATCCACAACACTTTACAAAAAGATCCTACCAACTCCGAAAAAGAAGCGGTAGAACATATATATAGACAACTTCGTAACGCTGAACCACCCGATGAGGAAACAGCTCGTGGAATCATTCACAAACTTTTCTTCAGTGACCAGAGATATAATCTTGGTGAGGTAGGTCGTTATAGAATGAACAAAAAACTGGGTCTTGATATTCCTATGGACAAGCAAGTGCTTACCAAGGAAGATATCATAACCATCGTTAAATATTTAATCGAGCTTATCAACTCTAAAGCTGAGATTGATGATATTGACCACCTTAGCAACCGTCGTGTACGTACTGTAGGTGAGCAATTGTCACAACAGTTTGGCGTTGGTCTTGCCCGTATGGCACGTACCATCCGCGAGCGTATGAACGTTCGTGACAACGAGGTATTCACACCCATCGATTTGATCAACGCGAAAACACTTTCCTCAGTAATCAACTCATTCTTTGGTACAAACCAGCTTTCACAGTTTATGGACCAGACCAACCCACTGGCAGAGATTACGCACAAGCGTCGTCTTTCTGCACTTGGGCCAGGTGGTCTTTCCCGTGAAAGAGCAGGTTTCGAGGTTCGTGACGTTCACTATACACACTACGGTCGTCTTTGCCCGATTGAAACCCCTGAGGGACCAAACATTGGTCTTATTTCTTCACTTGCGGTTTATGCAAAGGTGAATAACCTTGGTTTCATTGAAACTCCGTATCGTAAAGTAACCGATGGTAAAATCGATATAAAGCATGCGCCTGTTTACCTTTCTGCTGAAGAAGAAGAAGAAAAGCACATTGCACAGGCAAATATTCCATTGTCTGACAAAGGTGATATTGAAACCGATAAGGTAATTGCACGTATGGAAGGTGACTTCCCACTTGTAGAACCAACGGTTGTAAATTATGCCGATGTTGCGCCAAACCAGATTGCATCTATTTCGGCATCGTTGATTCCTTTCTTAGAGCACGATGATGCAAACCGTGCACTGATGGGTTCTAACATGATGCGCCAGGCGGTACCATTACTAATTGCAGATTCNCCAATCGTTGGAACTGGTCTTGAAAGACAAGTTGCATCTGATAGCCGTGTATTGATAAATGCAGAAGGAGATGGTGTGGTTGAATATGTTGATGCCAATGAAATTACTATTAAATATGACCGTACCGAAAACGAACGTATGGTTAGTTTTGATACTGATGAAAAAACATATCAATTAGTAAAATTCAGAAAGACAAACCAGAGTACTTCCATTAACTTGAAGCCTATTGTTCGCAAAGGCGATAGGGTGAAAAAAGGACAGGTACTTTGTCAAGGTTATGCTACCGAGAAGGGAGAACTTGCACTTGGACGAAACATGAAAGTTGCTTTCATGCCTTGGAAAGGTTACAACTTTGAGGATGCGATTGTTATTTCTGAAAAAGTAGTTCGCGAAGATATTTTCACTTCTATACATATAGATGAATATTCATTGGAAGTTCGAGATACCAAACTTGGTAATGAGGAATTGACAAATGATATTCCAAACGTATCGGAAGAAGCTACAAAAGACTTGGATGAATTCGGTATGATCCGAATTGGAGCCGAGGTTAAACCAGGCGATATCCTTATTGGGAAAATTACTCCAAAAGGAGAAAGCGATCCAACACCTGAAGAAAAGCTGCTTCGCGCCATTTTTGGTGATAAAGCAGGTGATGTTAAGGATGCTTCGCTTAAAGCTTCACCATCTTTGAACGGTGTGGTAATAGACAAGAAATTGTTTGCCCGTGCTGTAAAAGATAAACGTAAGCGTGCGAAAGACAAAGAAGACATCGCTGAACTTGAGGCAAAATACGAAGCAAAATTCGTAGCCCTTCAAGATGTGTTGGTTGAAAAACTTTTCGCTATTGTAGGAGGAAAAACTGCTCAAGGTGTAAACAATGACCTTGGTGAAGTAGTCTTCCCAAAAGGTAAAAAGTTCACATTAAAAATGCTTCACGCCGTTGACGATTACACCCACTTAACCGGTGGTACTTGGACGACTGATGATGAAACCAACGTGTTGGTTGCAGATTTAATGCACAACTATAAAATTAAGGAAAACGACCTTCAAGGTAACTTACGTCGTGAGAAGTTTACCATCTCTGTTGGGGATGAGCTTCCTTCCGGAATTTTGAAACTTGCAAAGGTTTACATCGCTAAAAAGCGTAAGCTGAAAGTAGGAGACAAGATGGCGGGACGTCACGGAAACAAAGGTATTGTTGCACGTATTGTACGTGAGGAAGATATGCCTTTCCTTGAAGACGGAACTCCAGTAGATATCGTGTTGAACCCACTTGGGGTACCATCACGTATGAACATTGGGCAGATTTATGAAACGGTTCTTGGATGGGCTGGACAAAAATTAGGTCGCAAGTTTGCAACCCCAATTTTTGACGGTGCAACTATAGACCAAATCAATGAATTGACCGATGAAGCTGGAATTCCAAGATTTGGACATACTTATCTATTTGACGGTGGAACCGGTAAGCGCTTTGACCAACCTGCAACTGTAGGAGTTATCTATATGCTGAAATTGGGCCACATGGTAGATGATAAGATGCACGCACGTTCCATTGGTCCGTACTCACTTATTACGCAACAACCACTTGGNGGTAAAGCACAATTTGGTGGTCAGCGTTTTGGAGAGATGGAAGTTTGGGCACTNGAAGCTTACGGTGCATCAAGCACACTTAGAGAAATATTGACTGTTAAATCTGATGATGTTATTGGAAGGGCGAAAACCTACGAGGCAATCGTAAAAGGGGAAACCATGCCAGAACCAGGATTACCGGAATCTTTCAACGTACTTATGCACGAATTGAAAGGATTGGGTCTTGACATTAGATTAGAAGAATAAATTGGCATCCCCGCGGAAGCGGGGGTCTCAAAATTCTTTCAGAAATCATTTAAATGGTTTCAAAAACAACAACAAAGTTTATTTTAAATCATGATGAACAGAAATAAAGAAAACACAGTACAGAAATTCGACAAGATTTCTATTGGTTTGGCTTCCCCTGAATCCATTTTGGCGGAATCACGTGGTGAAGTATTAAAGCCCGAAACAATCAACTACCGTACGCACAAGCCAGAGCGTGACGGTCTTTTCTGTGAGCGCATCTTTGGTCCGGTAAAGGATTATGAGTGTGCCTGTGGTAAATATAAGAGAATTCGCTACAAAGGTATTGTTTGTGACCGTTGTGGTGTGGAAGTAACAGAAAAGAAAGTACGTCGTGACCGTGTGGGGCATATCAATTTGGTAGTTCCCGTGGCGCACATTTGGTACTTCCGTAGTCTTCCGAACAAGATTGGTTACCTTCTTGGATTACCTTCCAAGAAATTGGATATGATTATTTACTACGAGCGTTATGTAGTAATTCAACCAGGTGTTGCAACATACGAAGGCGGAGAAGCCGTTAAGAAAATGGATTTCCTAACCGAAGAGGAATATCTTGCAATCCTTGATTCACTTCCACAGGAGAATCAATATTTGGAAGAAACTGATCCAAATAAATTCATCGCGAAAATGGGAGCGGAGTGCTTGATCGATCTTTTACAGAGAATCGATTTGGATACACTTTCTTACAACCTTCGCCATAAGGCAAACAACGAAACTTCAAAACAACGTAAAACTGAAGCGCTAAAACGTCTTCAAGTTGTGGAAGCACTTCGCGATGCAAACAAAAACCGCGAAAACAAAGCCGAATGGATGATTATGAAAGTAGTTCCGGTTATTCCACCAGAATTACGACCATTGGTACCACTTGATGGTGGCCGTTTCGCAACTTCAGATTTGAACGATCTTTACCGTCGTGTAATCATCCGTAACAACCGTTTGAAACGATTGATGGAGATAAAAGCTCCTGAGGTAATCCTTCGTAACGAAAAGCGTATGCTTCAAGAATCGGTAGATTCATTGTTTGACAATACGCGTAAATCTTCAGCAGTGAAAACAGATAGTAACCGTCCGTTGAAATCCCTTTCAGATTCATTGAAAGGAAAGCAAGGACGTTTCCGTCAAAACTTGCTTGGTAAGCGTGTGGATTATTCGGCCCGTTCGGTAATTGTCGTTGGACCAGAATTGAAATTATACGAGTGCGGTCTTCCAAAAGATATGGCTGCCGAGCTTTACAAACCTTTCGTAATCCGCAAGTTGATTGAAAGAGGTATTGTAAAAACCGTAAAATCTGCAAAGAAAATTATAGATAAAAAGGAGCCTGTAGTTTGGGATATTCTTGAAAATGTATTGAAAGGTCACCCAGTTATGCTTAACCGGGCCCCTACTTTGCACAGATTGGGTATTCAAGCGTTCCAGCCTAAATTGATTGAAGGTAAAGCAATCCAGCTGCACCCATTGGTATGTACCGCATTTAACGCGGATTTTGATGGTGACCAGATGGCGGTTCACCTTCCACTTGGGCCAGAGGCAATTTTGGAATGCCAGCTATTGATGCTTGCTTCCCACAATATTTTGAACCCAGCAAACGGTTCGCCGGTTGCGGTTCCTTCACAGGATATGGTTTTGGGTCTATACTATATGACCAAACTTAAGAAAACTATGGACGATACCGTAGTTAAAGGTGAAGGACTTACTTTCTATTCGGCAGAAGAGGCTATCATTGCCTACAACGAAGGCCAAGTAGATTTGAATGCTGAAATAAAAATTAGAACAAAAGATTTCAACGATAAGGGTGAGTTGGTAAACCAAATCATCACTACGACTTTGGGAAGAGTAATCTTTAACGAAAAGGTTCCTGAAGAAGCTGGTTTCATAAACGAAGTATTGACAAAAAAATCACTTCGTGACATTATCGGAAGAATTCTAAAAGTTACATCTGTTCCTGTTACATCTGCATTCCTTGACGAGATTAAAAGTCTAGGTTATAAATTCGCCTTTGAAGGTGGATTGTCTTTTAGCTTGGGTGATATTATTATCCCTGCTGAAAAGCAGAGTATGATCGATAGCGCCAACGAACAAGTTGATGGTATTATCAACAGTTACAACATGGGGCTTATTACCAACAACGAACGTTACAACCAAGTAATTGATATTTGGACTGCAACCAATGCTGAGCTTACCGAGCTTTCTATGAAGCGTATTCGCGAAGACCAGCAAGGATTCAACTCTGTATATATGATGCTTGATTCTGGTGCAAGGGGTTCTAAGGAACAGATTCGCCAGTTAACAGGTATGCGTGGATTGATGGCGAAACCAAAAAAATCAAACTCTGGTGGAGGCGAGATTATTGAGAACCCGATTCTATCTAACTTTAAGGAAGGTCTATCAATTCTTGAATACTTTATCTCTACTCACGGTGCGCGTAAAGGTCTTGCGGATACCGCTCTTAAAACAGCAGATGCAGGTTACCTAACACGTCGTTTGGTAGATGTTTCACAGGATGTTATAATAAACATTGAAGATTGTTACACCCTTCGTGGTATTGAAGTTTCGGCTTTAAAGAAAAACGAAGAGGTTGTAGAATCCCTTCGTGATAGAATTGTGGGACGTACTGCACTTAATGATATTGTTAACCCATTGACTAAAGAATTGCTTGTTGCTTCAGGAGAACATATTACAGAAGAAATAGCAGATGCTATTGGAAAATCTCCATTGGAAAGCGTAGAGGTTCGCTCTGCACTTACCTGCGAAGCTAAACAAGGAATCTGTTCACAATGTTATGGACGTAACCTTGCAACCAATAAAATGGTTCAGCGTGGTGAAGCCGTGGGTGTTGTGGCAGCACAATCCATTGGGGAGCCAGGTACTCAGCTTACCCTTCGTACTTTCCACGTGGGAGGTATTGCAGGTAACATTTCCGAAGAAAACAAATTGGTTGTTAGATTTGACGGTAGAGCAGAGATTGAAGATCTTAAAACCGTTAAAGGGGAAGATAGCCAAGGAAAAACAGTTGATATTGTAATTTCACGTACATCTGAAATTAAACTTGTTGACAAGAAAACAGGTATTACATTAAGTACCAATAACATTCCTTACGGTTCCACACTTTATGTTAAGGATGGTGATAATGTGAACGCAGGCGATGTGGTTTGTTCTTGGGATCCATACAACGGTGTAATTATTTCAGAATTTGCTGGTAAAATTAAATATGAAAATATTGTTCAAGGTTTAACCTATCAGGTAGAGATTGATGAGCAAACTGGTTTCCAAGAAAAAGTAATTTCTGAATCCAGAGATAAAAAACGTATTCCAACCCTTCAAATTTTAGGGAAGAAAGACGAAGTTATCCGTAGCTATAACTTGCCAGTGGGTGCTCACTTGATGGTGGACGATGGCGATAAGATTAAGATTGGTAAAATCTTGGTAAAAATTCCACGTAAATCTGCAAAAGCAGGTGATATTACGGGAGGTCTTCCACGTGTTACCGAGCTTTTTGAAGCGCGTAACCCATCAAATCCTGCGGTAGTTAGCGAGATTGACGGTGTAGTTTCCTTCGGAAAAATTAAAAGGGGTAACCGCGAGATAATCGTTGAGTCTAAATTGGGCGAATTGAAAAAGTATTTGGTGAAACTTTCAAACCAAATTCTCGTTCAGGAAAACGATTACGTTCGTGCAGGGATGCCACTTTCTGATGGTTCTATTACGCCAGAAGATATCCTACGCATTAAAGGCCCTTCAGCAGTACAACAATATCTTGTGAACGAAGTTCAAGAGGTTTACCGTCTGCAAGGGGTAAAAATCAACGACAAGCACTTTGAGGTGGTTGTTCGTCAAATGATGCGTAAGGTACAGATCCAAGATCCAGGAGATACTACTTTCTTAGAAGATCAATTGGCTCATAAAGATGACTTCATCGAAGAAAACGATAAAATATTTGGAATGAAGGTGGTAACAAACGCTGGAGATTCTGAAAACTTGAAGGAAGGACAAATCCTTTCTCCACGTACACTTCGCGATGAAAACTCTTTGTTGAGAAGAAATGATAAAGTACTTGCAGAAGCGCGCGATGCGGTTCCTGCAACGGCCACTCCGGTACTTCAGGGTATCACGAGAGCGTCGTTACAGACTAAGTCATTTATCTCTGCTGCTTCCTTCCAGGAAACTACCAAAGTATTGAACGAAGCGGCAGTAGCCGGTAAAGTTGATACCTTGGAAGGCTTGAAAGAGAATGTAATTGTAGGACATAAAATACCAGCCGGTACCGGTATGCGTAGATACGACACTATAATTGTAGGTTCTAAGGAAGAGCTTGAAGAAATGAACCGCGTAAAACAAGAAGTAAACTATAATTAATTTTGAAAAAGGTGCGTTTTAGAAAACGCACCTTTTCTTTTTATAAAGAACATATGGCAGATCAAAAGAAAGAACAGCCCAAGCAAGGGCAAATAAATATAGAACTGGATGAAAGCGTGGCCCAAGGCATTTATAGCAACTTAGCCATTATCAATCATTCCGTTTCTGAATTTGTGGTTGATTTTGTAACCATAATGCCGGGAATCCCAAAAAGTAAAGTGAAGTCAAGAATTATCCTGACACCACAGCACGCAAAAAGATTTCTGAAAGCATTGGGCGATAACGTGAAACGATTTGAAAACGCCCACGGTGAAATAAAGGATTACGAGCAGCCGCCTATTCCTTTAAACTTTGGTCCAACTGGCGAAGCATAAAAAAGGCCCCGAAATATCGGGGCCTTTTTATTTATTGAAACGTTTACTTTTTAGCTTTTTCGAATTCACTCACAAAATGCAATTTCACATTCGGATATTTTGACTGCGTCATTTGCAGCGTAAAAGCCGAATCTGCAAAGAACACCAATTGGCCGCGTTTGTCTTTCGCCAAAAATTTTGCTTTTACACGTTTGAAATCGGCAAATTCCTCACTCTTCGGATCTTTCGCTTCTACCCAACAAGCTTTGTGCACGTTTAGGTTTTCATAACTACATTTTGCACCATATTCGTGCTCTAAACGGTACTGTATTACCTCAAACTGAAGCGCACCAACAGTTCCGATTACTTTTCGTCCATTCAATTCCAAAGTGAAAAGTTGCGCCACACCTTCATCCATCAATTGGTCGATGCCCTTTTCAAGCTGTTTGCTTTTCATCGGGTCGGCATTATTAATGTATTTAAAGTGTTCCGGAGAAAAGCTTGGGATGCCTTTATATCGCATTTCTTCCCCTTCTGTAAGCGTATCGCCAATTTTGAAGTTTCCGGTATCGTGAAGGCCTACAATATCGCCTGGATACGAAATATCAACTATTTGTTTCTTTTCGGCAAAGAAAGCGTTCGGACTACTGAACTTTAATTTTTTACCATTGCGAACGTGTAAATAGGGAGAGTTTCTTTCGAATGTGCCCGAAACAATTTTAACGAAAGCCAAACGGTCGCGGTGCTTGGGATCCATATTTGCGTGAATTTTAAAGACAAAACCCGAGAACTCCTTTTCCTCCGGTTTCACCAAACGTGTATCGCTTTCCTTTGGGCGTGGGGTAGGAGCTATTTCAACAAAGCAATCAAGCAATTCCCGTACTCCAAAATTATTCAAGGCAGATCCAAAGAAGACTGGCTGAAGTTCTCCATCTAAATACTCATCGCGATTAAAATCGGGGTAAACCTCATATACCAATTCAAGCTCTTCTCGAAGTGTGTTTGCTGCTTTTTCTCCAACTAATTTTTCAAGATCTGGGCTGCTTAAATCTTCAATTTCAATAGTTTCCTCAATATTTTTCCTGCTATCGCCGCTGAAGAGATTTACGTTTTTTTCCCAAATATTATAAATGCCCTTAAAATCGTATCCCATCCCAATTGGGAAACTTAGGGGTGTTACACGAAGGTTTAGTTTTTGCTCAATTTCATCAAGTAATTCAAACGCATCCTTTCCCTCGCGGTCCATTTTATTTATAAAAACAATCATTGGGATGTTCCGCATTCGGCAAACTTCAACTAATTTTTCGGTTTGTTCCTCGACACCTTTTGCTACGTCAATTACAACAATAACACTGTCTACCGCGGTAAGCGTTCTGAATGTGTCTTCAGCAAAATCTTTGTGGCCGGGGGTATCGAGAATGTTGATTTTAATTCCTTCATATTCAAACGCCAAGACAGAAGTAGCCACGGAAATTCCTCGCTGACGCTCTATTTCCATAAAGTCGCTGGTAGCACCTTTTTTAATTTTGTTGCTTTTAACGGCACCTGCTTCCTGAATAGCACCCCCAAACAGAAGTAGCTTTTCAGTTAAAGTAGTTTTTCCGGCATCAGGGTGACTAATAATTCCGAAGGTTCTTCGGCGTTTTATTTCTTTTGTTAATGACATGTTTTCAATCTATAATTGGTTGCAAAGATAAACGTTGTTTATTTAGATTTTAACTGTTAATGGTTAGAATTAAATTTGATTCTTTCTTTTAAGCTATGTAAAATTTGAAAGTATTTTTTCCTATAATTATTATCTACTAGATAAACTTAGTTTATTCAGTATTAGGTTGGCGGTTACAAGTTTAATTCAATAATAAGATAGGCCTAAAGACTTAAAATTTGTATTTTTTTCTTACCAAGCTACTTTCCAAAAGCCTTATATTCAGCGTATATACGTACTAACACGTATGTCTTTTTCCTACAAAATTTCTTGTTTTTTCAATCAATTTAGGTCGTTTGCCGACTATTTTTTACAGTTCAACTAATACTTGTTTGTTAGTAATTCCTTAACAGTTTTTACACTGTATATTTGAAGATTAATTGTGGTGAAATGTCCACTTATAGCATTATCAAAAGATATCGGTATTAATAAAATTCTAACTTATGTTTAAAATAATTACTAAATTATTAGCTTCTGATAAGAGGTTCTTAATAGGTCTCATTTTAATAGGTTGCTTGAGTAGCCAGGGCTATTCTCAAGCGATAGGTTCTTCAGATGAGGGAGAAGTAATATTGCCATATTCGCAAGAATACTTGGATCAATATAATGCTGATCTAGATAAAAAAGCAGCAGAATATAATGCAACGTTTCGTTCTAGGTCAAAAGCGCAAGCTTTCGATAATGGTCAGAAAGGAAATGTTGTTGGAGCTTGTAATCTCATTACTTGCGGATCTTTTGAAAAGGTCGATGTTAATGGGGGTACTTTCCGCACAGCTGTGGGTGGTACCAATGGTCAGTACCAAGCTGATGCAAGATATACCTGTTGGGATGATGACGGAACTGTAGATTGGTCTGAAGGGCAATATATTTCTTATTCAACTACTAACTCAAATTCAGTATATCCTGGTATTATTGAGCCGTCTACTTTTGATGGTGGTGGTTTTGCTATATTTTCATATCAAAATGAAGCTATTCGCCAAACTTTAACTGTAGTTCCAAATACAGTCTATACTGTATGTTTTGAAATAGCTGTAATACCAAGATACGCTACTGTTAATAGTAATAATCAAGGAGGAGGAATATTGGAATATGCGCCTAACCTGCAATTTGGTGTAAGAAATGGTGCGGTTCAAATTACTGACCCATTAACTTATACCCATAACGATTTAATACAACACCCTCAAAGCGATTTCCCTACAAGGTTGTCATTTTCTTCAAGTGGTAATGGAGGAAATCAAAATCCAGGCGGTTGGACAGAAATAAACCCTTATTGGGAAAATAGATGTATAACATTTAGATCTGGTAATAGTGCCACCTCCGTGGAAGTGTTTTATAAAACTGGAAACCCAGGAAGATCAGTTGTGTTGGTAGATGGTTTAAGATTATCTGTTGAAGGGTATGCAAATTCACCTACTGTTGATCCAATATTTAAAGAATATTGTCAGCCCACACAAGTTGCACTAGATACATTTGTAACATCTACTACTCCTCCCGGAGCTATTTTAAAGTGGACGACTAATCCAGATTTAACAGTTACAGGAGACCATTTGCCAAATAATCCTACAGTTACAACTCCTGGAGTTTGGTATGCATTTTATTATAACCCTACTTTAGGTTGTACTTCGCCATCTCGAAAACTTACTTTAACAAATACGGATTTAGATTCAAGTTATACGAAACAAAATGTAACTTGTTTTGACGGAAATGATGGTTCTATTAACTTAACTGTGACAGGAGGATCCAATTCATATACATATTTCTGGACAACTAGTAATGGAAGTGGATTAAATCCAACAGCCGAAGACCAATCAGGTCTAACTGCAGGTACTTACAACGTAACGATAAATGATGGTACTTGTACTACTCAGGAAACTGTCGTTATTACTCAACCTAATCAAATTAATGTTGAGGCGGGCGACTACGGTCCACTTTGCGACAACGTGAGCCCGATCACATTGACGGGAACCCCTACCAACTCAAACGGGACATGGAGCGGGACCGGCGTTACCGACAACGGCAACGGAACTGCGAGCTTCGACCCAACCGGGTTGAGCGGTTCGATCACCGTTACCTATAGTTACACGGACGGCAACAGCTGCTCGAACAGCGACACCGCGGACATTATGGTTAACACTGCGCCATCGGCACCAGTAAGTGGAGGAAACCAAACGGAATGTGCTTTAGATCCAATACAAACATTAATAGCAACTGCTACGGTACCCGGAGGACAATCTATAGTTTGGTATGATCTTGCTATTGGTGGAAATGTAGTTTCACCTACTTGGAATACTATAGGTTCAAAGACATATTATGCTGAAGCTGTAAATAATACAACAAGTTGTAAAAGTTCGACACGTACACCAGTTACTTTGACTTTGAACAACTGTGGTATTATACTTGAAAAAATTGCAAGTCCAAACAATCCCCAGGGTTGTACGCCAATAGCTCCGGGAGAGTCTATCTCATATACATTTAAAGTGTCAATTCCAGTAGGAGCCTCACCAGTGTATAATGTACAGTTGTCAGACCCGTTATTGGAGGCGCCAAATCCAGTGGTTCCTATTGTTTACGTAAGTGGAGATGATGGAGATGGTCTTCTAGAAGGAGGTGAGGAATGGATTTATACTGCATCTTATACAGTAACACAGCAAAATATCACAAATGGACAAGTTCAAAATACAGCTACTGTAAACGGACTGGTTCAAACCTCAGGAAATCCTTACCCAGTTTCTACTTCATCTTCTGTTACTGTAAATCTTTGCCAAGATGCTGAAATGTCAATTGTAAAGTCCAGTACTAGCGCAACAGGTGATTGCATTAACTTTGAACCCGGTAATACCATAGATTATAAGTTTGTAGTAACAAATGAAGGTGATGTTGATATTACTAATGTTGTTATAAGCGATCCATTATTTTTAGCACCAAACCCAGTTGTTCCTATAGTATTAGTTTCTGGTGATAATGGTGATGGTATTTTGAACGTTGGTGAAGTTTGGACGTTTAATGCAACTTATACAATAACTCAAAATGATATAGATGCTGGTTCTGTTGTAAATACTGCGGAAGTAGACGGTAACTCAGTATTGGGTGCTGTGGATACTGCTACCAGTAATACGGTCACGGTATTAATCTGCCAGGCTGCTGACATCGCGATCGTAAAATCGAGCGACCAGGACCCTGGCACCAACGGCTGCGTTGATCTAGCGGAAGGCGATGTTATCACCTATACCTTTACGGTGACCAACGAGGGCAACGTTTCGATCGACAATGTAGTGGTTACCGACCCATTGGTGGGCCTATCCGCGATCACCGGTCCAACGGGCGATACCGGTTCGGACGGTATCCTTGGACTTGACGAGACTTGGGAATACACCGCGACCTATGCGGTAACGCAGGACGATGTTGACGCTGGCCAGGTGACCAACCAGGCCGCTGTTAACGGCCTTGCGATGAACCCATCCAATACACCTGTATCCGACGACTCACACCCGACCTCCACTACGGCGGACGGGGATACTGTCGTGGTTATCTGCCAGGCTGCTGACATCGCGATCGTGAAGTCGAGCGACCAGGACCCTGGCACCAACGGCTGCGTTGATCTAGCGGAAGGCGATGTTATCACCTATACCTTTACGGTGACCAACGAGGGC